>DRLW01000417.1 GCA_011375275.1 Bacteroidota bacterium | reverse complement strand
TCGCTGACCGTGGTGTAGGGCCGGATGGTGAAAATCTCCGGCAGATCATCGGGTTTGACGGTGAACAGAGTGTCTGCCTGAAGGTCCACGATCATCAGTTTTGTCTTCGCCTGTTTGCCGCCCACCTTGCTGCGGGAGGGAATATCTTCGGTGTAGCCGCTCTCGGTAACGTAGTTCGGCACGATGGTGCGTTTGCCGCCGCCCTTTTTTTCGCGCAGGTTGAGGGTCACGTAGCGGCCGTCCGGGGAAAGCTGCATCTGCATGATGCTGAACGGGCCGACGTAGTACACCGGGACTTTATCGCTGCCGGCTTCGCGCGCTTTTTTTGCGCGTTCCTTTTTTGCTGTCCGCTCTGCAAGCACTTCGATGAGGGAAAGCTGTTCGCTGCGGACGAACTTTTCCGCCGGGTCTTTGGGTTCCTTCGGTTCTTCCTTTTTCTTTCCGCTCTTGATTTCTACGATCTGGGTGATGGTGCCATCCCGCAGGGAGTAGCGGTACAGCTTGCCACCTACGCGATAGATGACGGATTTTTCGTCATGGCTGAAGCGCGGTGAGGTTTCAGCGTCTGTTGTCTTCATCAGGCGGCGAAGTTTTTTCTTTTTCAGATCGTAGATGAAAATGTCGCCGTTCCTGCTGAACAGCTTGCGCGTGTAGCTGCGATCATACACGCCAGATGAGGCCGGCAGGCTTTTTTGCTCACGCAGGGAAACTTTTTCAGGCTCACCGCCACCGATCCCGATACGATACAGAGAATCTGCGTCGGCGTTTTCCGGATTCCAGTAAAAATAGATGGTCTTGCCGTCTTCAGACCAATAGGGCCGGCTGGGCTGCGAGCCGATCCAGGCCGGATCCTGCATGATGGTTTTGACATCGAGGGAAAGTTGCGTGGCCGTACTCTGGCTCAGAACAGGCGAAGCTGTCAGGATGAGCAGGGTTAAAATAACATATTTCACTTTCATAAGATCTCCAGGTATGGGTGTCAAAAATCGAAATGTGAAAAAATAGACTGCTGCAAGGACAGGGACAAGAGATTTTCGCCCAGCGTGCTGGTGATGTGCCGGTCTGGGCGACCTGACTCTGCTGGAGCAGAATGAGGCGATGGGGCGATAAACTGTGGTGCCAGCACCACACTGTCGTTTTTATTCACGCTCCGCATTGTCAGGCACGTTCTGTCTGTTGTGCTTTGTAAAGTGATAAAAATCAAGATGTTGTTTTGGTGTGAAAAAATATTTTTCAGTTTGGCACAGCAGTTGAAAGAGCAGGGGCGGCCAAACAAAACAAGGAAGTTGCCCGGGAAACAACGAACGGCACAACACCTGACACAAAATCAAGGAGTGCAATCATGAAAACAAGAGTCACAGGCCTTTTCGTCATCACAGCGTTGTCTGCGCTGCTGTTCACGGGCTGCGAGAGCAACCCGACCGATCCGACCAAAAACAAGGATACCAACTTTTCCGAGCAGGCGAAGACAAACAGTCAGGAAGTCTATCAGACCGTTTCTTCGGTTCAGCGCGTTACCGAGGTTCTGCGCGGCCCGGATGAAAAAGTTTCCTTCAGCTCGCCTGCGTTCAGCTCAACAGACGAGGGAACCGCAATGGCGTTGGCTCTGAAAAACGATCTTTTCAAAAAGCTGCCGCCATACAGGAAGATGAAACTCGGCGTGAATACCATCCAGTCTGATTCGCTGCTCTGGGAACTGACCGAGCGCAAGCAGGCCGAAGGCTACACCGAGACGGTTCGCTATTATCATGATTTTGGGACCGGGATTTCGACGGTGGAGGTCGTGCAGTATAATTTCGACGCCCGTCACGAACTCGAGCGTGATTCGGTACGCATCGTCGTGGACGTCAACTTTACCATCGACGACGAGTCCGACGATGTGCTCAAAAGTCTGTACGAGCTGAAAAAGTACAAAGCCGGCAATCTCATCGACACGGAAGAAGCCCAGATCACCCTTGGCGACTATGAGCCGGGCAGCGAGCCGACTACAGGGACGTTCCGCAGCACAATCGAGTATAACGAAACCAACTACATCCTGAAAACAGAAGAGCAGGCCGAGCTGCGTGGTGAAAACGACGGCGAGTGGCAGCGTGAAGTGCAGTACAGCGACGGTTCCAAAAGCGTTGAAAAAGTCACTTTCAAATCTGATGGCACCGGCACTTTCGAAGAAGTACAGAAAAACGGCACCAAAAAAGTCGGTGAATTCAACATCGTCGAAGATGACGGCGAGGGCAGTTTCACTGTGCTGACCACGTATCCCGCAGGCAGCGACCCGGTCTCTGTTCGTGAATCCGGAACCTTCAGCCTCGATGCGGCTGACTCCACACTGCACGGTGAGTTCCAGAATCAGATCACTTTCAAAGACGGTACGGTTTTATCCGAAAAGGTCAAAGTTGATGAGTCCTACGACGATGCCGGCAACAAGATCACCACGGTTCGTGTCGAAAACAGCGACGGCAGCACGGCAGATATCCGCATCGAGGAACGCCCTGACGGCGATCGCGTGCACGCGGAAGTTGTCGAAGCTGACGGTACATTCATCATCGCTGATGTGATCTACTTTTCCGATACCAGCGCGCGGCTGACTTTCAAGATTTATACCTCGAAGCAGGCCTACGAGAACGGCGAAGAACCCGTGGCCAGCGGTATGATCAACTTCAATCCGGACGGCTCGGGCTCCGGTAGCGTGACTGACAGCGAAGGAGAGCACGAAGTCACGATCGACCCGAGCGGTGAGTAATCCCCTCAGGAACACCCCACAGCCCTGAAAAACGGGGTGCTCTGTAGCCCTCCTCCGGCCATGCTCATGACGAGCGCGGCCGGAGGTCTTTTTTACTCTGAAGACATGATT
>DRLW01000416.1 GCA_011375275.1 Bacteroidota bacterium | reverse complement strand
GTGTCAGTCCGGCCAGGCGAAGCGCCGTGCGGGAATCTCATCTTTTCCGGTACGTGCCTGAGTCTGGGAGATTCCGGTCTTCCCCTGCGGGGAAACCGGAATGACCGTTCTGGGGTAGGCACGTGCTGTTGTCACCCGGTCTGGTTGAAAAAATGCAACCATACTGAGTTAAGTGGATAACCAGAGCCCTATCATCCACCGCTGCTCAGTTTTGCCTTCGCACGATGCTTACGCGTCGCCCGCCCCGTTAGGCCGTAATGGAAACGAGATCTAAATAGTTTCTAAGTTTATTTGTTTATTTATAGCCTATTAAAATAGGAGGTTTGATTGAGTAACTTTTGTGCGACTCTGCTTGTTGAAAGAACTCAATCCGGCACCTGTGAGCAGGTGATATTCTCATGCCTAATTTAATCCACTACGCAATCCCGGCGTTTATCGTGCTGATGGTCATCGAGGCCATCCTCAGTGCTGTCAATGAGCGTGATCTTTATGAATTGCGCGATACGGCTGCAAGCCTGGCTATGGGCATCGGCAATGTGCTGCTCAAGCTTGTGGCCAAAGCCATGGTTCTCGGCGCTTATTTTTTCGTCTATCAGTTCAGACTGTTCGATATTGGCACCGGCTGGCAGGCCTGGGTGGCGCTGTTTTTTCTCGAAGATTTTACCTATTACTGGTTTCATCGCGTCAGTCACCAGTCGCGTTTTTTCTGGGCCTCGCATGTGGTACATCACTCGTCGCGACACTATAACCTTTCCACCGCACTGCGGCAAACCTGGACAGGCGTTTTTACCGGCTTTGTCTTCTGGCTTTGGCTGCCCCTGCTCGGCTTCTCGCCGCTGATGGTCCTGACCATGCAGTCGATCAGCCTGCTGTACCAGTTTTGGATTCATACCGAAACCATCGACCGGCTCGGCCCTCTGGAGTGGATTTTCAACACCCCATCGCATCACCGCGTCCATCATGGCAAGGATATCGAATATCTGGATAAAAATCACGGTGGTGTCCTCATCATCTGGGACAAGCTCTTCGGTACGTTTGCCGAGGAGAAAAAACGCCCGGACTACGGCATTCTGCATGACCTCGAAACCTACAATCCTGTGATTATTGCCACGCATGAGTGGGTTGACCTGTGGCGCGACCTCAGGCGTGCACCCGGCTGGAAGGAACGGCTGTTTTATCTTTTTCGTGCACCAGGCTGGAGCCACGACGGCAGCAAGCAAACCGTGCGGCAACTGCAACAGGAAAAGCTCACCACAGACGCTGTTTCAACCAATTAATCTCTTGCGCTTGATACAGGAAATTGTAGTTTATCAAAGACTTTCCGGTCAGCCCGGGTCTCTGCCGGGCTGCTCCTGTTTCTTCGTTGATGAGCATTGCGCGAACTGTTCGTGTGGAGAAATCAGGAAAATTTCATCATCTTGCAAAATCAGATATCAAAGCCGAAATTGCTGTTTTTAACTCATAACAAAACAGGTGACACGATGAAGCTCAGCACTACTGTCCCCGTTTTATTTCTCATCGTTGCCCTGAGTCTGCTCTCCGGCGGATTTCTTGCTGCTCAGGATGACCATGATCATGACCATGAGCAGGCTGACAGTCTCTCCAATGTTATCAGCAGGGCGGAAATCAACGAAGTCGCGAAGGACCTCATCGCTCCGTGTTGCTGGAGCGAAACCGCAGACCTGCATCGTTCCGGTGCAGCGATTGAGGTGCGCAACATCATCGCCAAATCATTGGCAAAGGGAGAGACGAAAGAGCAGATCATGCAGGAGATGGTCGCGCGCTATGGCGAGAGAATCCTGGCCACCCCAAAAGCTGAGGGCTTTAATTATATGGCGTGGATCCTGCCTGCCTTTGGGTTGCTGTTCGGTGGTTTTCTGGCGTGGAAATATCTCGCTTCGAATACGGAGTCTCCGGATAGCGACAGCGGGCAACATGCCAGGCACAAGAAAAGCACTGCCAGTACCGGCGAATATGAGCAACGCATCGAAAAGGATCTGCAATCCTGGGACTGATGATTTGATGCCAATTCTGTAACCGAAATGATCCGAGGGTTGATATGCTGACCAATGTTGCGGCGATCGTTCTGGCCGGAGGCCAGGGTACTCGTTTATGGCCGTTGACGCAGAAAAGGGCGAAACCTGCTGTTCCCATCGCCGGAAAATTCCGGCTCATCGATATCGCCATGAGCAACTGCCTGCACTCTGATGTCCGTAAAATGTATGTCCTGACGCAGTTTGCCTCAGAATCTCTGCACCGGCATATCAACCAGACGTATCTTTTTCCGGCATGGTCAACGGGCTTTACCCAGATTCTCGCAGCCCAGCAGACAATGGAGAACAAGGATTGGTATCAGGGGACCGCTGATGCCGTGCGCCAGAATCTGGCCTACCTCGACAGCAAGGAGTTCGACTACTATCTCATTCTTTCAGGGGATCATCTCTACCGCATGGATTACCGTGAAATGCTGAAAACCCACCAGCAGTCAGGGGCGGACGTCACCGTTTCGGTCCTGCCGGTGAGCCGGGAAAAAGCCGCACAGTTCGGGGTGCTGCAGACTGATATCAACGGCCGTATTTCAGCGTTTTATGAAAAGCCGAAAGATGAACAGATACTCGAGCGGTTCACACCTGACCCGGCCTGGCTGCAACGCCAGGGCTGGAGTAAACAGGCCGATGTTCTGCTGGCTTCCATGGGGATTTATATTTTCTCCCGCCGGGCGTTGTTCAAAATGCTGCAGGATAGCTCTGCCGGTGATTTTGGCCGGGGCATCTTTCCTGAAGCGATCGAGCGCTATCATGTGCAGGCGCATTATTTCGACGACTACTGGGAAGACATCGGCACGATCAGGTCATTTTACGATGCCATGATCAACCTGACCGAGCCAGAGCCGAAGTTCGATTTTTACCGCGAGGACCGGCCGGTTTATACCCATGCCCGTTTTCTGCCCGGCGCCCGGATCGATGAATGCACAGTGCACGAAAGTGTCATCTGCGACGCCGCCCGGCTCGACCACGCAACAATTTCAAAGAGCATTATCGGCATCCGCAGCAGAGTTACGGCCGGAGCCAGGCTGGAGCATGTGTATCTCATGGGGGCAGACTACATGGAGAGCGTGCAGGAGAGCCGCGCAGCGGGGAAAATCCCCCTCGGCGTCGGCGAAAACTCCATTATCGAGGATGCACTCATAGACAAAAATGCCCGTATCGGCCGCAACGTCACCATGCTGCGCGCCGGCCGCCGTCGCAATGCCGATGAAGAGCTCTTTTCCATCCGCGACGGCATTCTCATCGTGCCCAAAGGAACGGAAATTCCTGATGGGGCCAATCTGCAGTAGTTGTCTGGGGATAGCTGGCTGATTTCATCCCCTGCACCTGATGGTCACGGAGCGTTTGCTGGGTTTTGGTTTTTCAGACGATCAGTGTGCAGTGCGGAAATTTTATCGACAGGGGCGAAAAAATACGCGTTTGTTTCGCGAATCCCACCTGATGTCCCTACTTTTATCATGATACGAGCACGTGACCGGAATCCGCACTTGCTTCAGGGTGCCGGGTTGCGTATATTTCAAATCCTTTTGCCCCCGGAGATCACCTTATGTTGACAGCTCTGAAACAGAGGGAGGAGTAGCATGCCTGTGACAACAACTCGCCCTGAGCAAAACCTGCGCGACCTTGAAAGTCAGATCGCTCGACTGAACCGGATCGGTATCGCTCTTTCCAGTGAGCACAATCTGCAGCGCCTGCTGAATCTTATCGTCAGCGAAGCGCGACGGTTCACCCGGGCTGACGGGGGCAGCCTGTACATCAAGGAGGAAGACAAGCTCAACTTCGTCGTCGCGCAGACCGAGTCTCTCGAAGCAGGCAGCAATGGCAAAAAAAATGCCTTCCGCTCCTTCTATGTTCCGCTCACCAAAGAGAGCATCAGCGGCTATGTCGCTACCACCGGAGAGGTGTTGAATATCGAAGACGCCTACATGATCCCGCCGACCGTGGAATACCGTCTCAATAAAGATTTCGATTATCGTACCGGCTACCGCACCAAATCCATGCTGGTCGTGCCGATGAAAGATCATGAGGATGAGATCATCGGTGTGCTGCAGCTCATCAACAGCCTGGATGATGATGGCAAGGTCGTGCCATTCCGGAAGGAGTACGAGACCCTGGTGCACTCTCTCGCCAGCCAGGCCGCGGTAGCGATCCGGAATGTCAAGTTGATCGAGGAAATTCGCACGCTGTTCCGCTCGCTGGTTCGCTATTCTGCCAAAGCGATCGATGCCCGAAGTCCACATACTGCCGGTCATTCCGGGCGTGTTGCTGAGTATTCCGTGCATCTGATGTATGCCTTGAATGAGGAAAAAGAAGGCCGTTTTGCCGACCTGGAATTTACAGCCGCAGAGATCGAGGAGATGCGTATGGCCGGCTGGCTGCACGATATCGGCAAGATCGGCGTGCGCGAGGCCGTTCTCGAAAAGGAAAACAAGCTCAACAACGAGCAGATGCAGGTCATCGAAGGGCGATTTCGTACGGTGCAGATGCTGGAGATCATCCGCGCAGAGCGGCGTAAGAATGAAATGATGCAGGCCGGCGCGCCAGACCAACAGAAATTCGAGGAAGTCGATCAGCAGCTCCAGCTCAGGCTGAAGCAGCTTCAGGATGATCTGGCTTTTCTCAAGAAAGTCAATACACCGGGTTTTTTACCCGAGGAAGACCGGGAACGGCTGAAGAAAATCGCAGAGTCCACGTACGACGACCTCGATGGCGAGCGCTATTTCATGCTGACGGCTGATGAGTATGAAAACCTTTCCGTTGTCAAAGGCAATCTCACCGAGGCAGAGTACAAGGAAATTCAGTCGCATGTTGTGCAGACCCTCGATATTCTCGAAAATATCCCTTTTACCAAGGACCTGGAGAATATACCGAAGTACGCCGCCGCCCACCATGAGATGCTCGACGGCAGTGGTTATCCGTACAATCTCAAGGGAGATCAGATCCCGTTGCAGGGGCGAATTATGGCCGTGTGTGATATTTTCGATGCCCTGACAGCCTCAGACCGGCCGTACAAAAAAGCCATGCCCCTGGAAAAGAGCCTCGCTATCTTGCGAGACGAAGCCGAGAGAGGGCGGCTGGATAAGGACCTGGTCGATGTTTTTATCCGGCGGGAAGTGTACAAAAAAAGCGTGTCAGTCGAGATGTAAGAAGCCGGCCACGAGGCTGTTCTGGTCTGTTTTGCTTGCATATTCCAGCAGAAAGGAATATCTTTTCGCCAGCTTCTGAACCTGTCCCGCATCGATCATGAAACAGCGCTTTGCGCAGGGAACGCGGGATGACCGAGAATCCCAAAACAAGGATGTTGAGAATCCCATGAAGTATGCGCACGATTTGTACGCAGCACACAGTGAAGAGATTTCTCACATAGCCGATCTGTTCGGGCTGAATCGTGAAGGGCTTGTGGTTGAAGCCTATATCCCCAAACAGACGGCTATTTTTGTTGAAACCGTCGATGACAAGAGGTTTCGCCTGCACGTTAACCTCGAGGAGAATCGCATCATCTCCGTCAAGCAGCTCGGTGTTGACAAGGCAGAAGTCGCGGAATTCGACAAGTACATGGCTTTTATGAAATAACATCCTGTCTGAAAGCCTGTCTCCTCACCACTTTTCCTCACCAAGGCCGTAAGCCTGCCACAGCAGGCTGATCGGGTGAACTACTTCTGTTTGCATACCTTTCTCTTTCAAACCATACGCGATCTGTATCGAGCACCCCGGGTTTGCGCTGGCCACGACTGTAGCGCAGGTACCGGCGATGTTGCTGATTTTTCGTTCCAACAGAGCAAAGGCCGGTTCGGGGTGGGTCAGGTTATAGGTTCCGGCGCTGCCGCAGCACCAGGTGGATTCCGGAAGCGGCACGAGGGTCAGTCCGGGGATCATCTCCAGCAACTGGCGCGGCTGTCGTGTAATTTTCTGCGCATGCGCGAGGTGGCAGGCGTCGTGGTATGTCACGGTCAGCGGCAGATGGCGCTGCGGTTTTTTCAGGGGGATTTCTGCGAGAAATTCGTGGATGTCCCGAACTTTTGCGCTGAACGCCTCTGCCCGCTGTCGCAAGTTTTCGCCGGCCGCAGCAAATGTGTCGCGATATTCCTTCATGAATGAGCCACAGCCCGCAGCCGTAACGATGATGGCGTCGAACCGCGACACATCGAAAGCGGCTGCATTGCGGCTGAACAGGGCGCCTGCTGTCTCCAGATCACCGATATGCCCGTGCAGCGAGCCGCAGCAGACCTGTCCGCGCGGCACGTGCACCTCGCAACCGTTCCAGGCCAGAACCTCAGCAGCGTGCCGGGTGACTTCAGCGAAACTGACATCCTGCACGCAGCCGGTCAGCAACGCCACGGTGTACATTTTCTCGCCTTTGGCGGGAATTTTTTCAGGTAAAATTTCGCTCGCCGGCCGCGGGCTGATGCGTGGCGACAGGCGTGCTGTGCGCTCGAGATTGCCGGGCAGCAGACGCAAAATCCCGGAAGCGAGCACCAGTCTTTCCAGTCCGGATTTTTGGTAAAAATACAGGACTCGCGCGAGCTTTTTCAGGAGATGTGGCCGGGTGAAAAGTTTATCGAGGAGCGCTTTGCCGAGCTTCTGCAGCACGCTGCGCTTTGTGTTGCTGCGCACCGCAACTCGTGCAAATTCGAGCAGATGATGGTAGTCCACACCAGCGGGGCAGGCGGTTTCGCAGGCTCTGCAGTTCAGGCAAAAATTCATTTCTTCGACAAATGTCTCACTGAGACCGAGTTCGCCGCCGGAGAATTTTTTGATCAGCCGGATGCGCCCGCGCGGTGATGAGCGTTCGCGCAAGGTCAGGCTGTAGGTGGGGCAGGTGGGCAGACACATGCCGCAGTGCATACACTGCAGCAGTTGTTCGTCGCTGATGGCTGGTGTCGTCGCTTTCTGGGTCATTGCTGGCAGTTTACTCTCAGGTATGCAGGGTTTCGCAGCGAGGGTGGCTGTCGATGATTTTTCCCGGATTGAGGATATTGTTCGGGTCAAAAGATGCTTTGATTTTCTGCAGCAGTTCCATTTTCGCGTCCGGCGTGCTTGCGCGCAGGAACTGTTTTTTCGCCAACCCGATTCCGTGTTCGCCGGTAATGGTGCCGCCGAGGTCGAGGGCAGCGCGGAAAATCTCCTCAAACGCCAGCTCGACGCGATGCATTTCCTCTGCGTCGCGCTCATCCGTCAGGCAGGTTGGATGCAGATTGCCATCGCCGGCATGGCCGAAATTGCCGAAAGTGAGATCGTATTTTCGGGCTATCTCGCGGATACGGGTGACCATGGTCGCGACCTCGCTGCGGGGCACTGTGGCATCTTCGAGGATCGTCGTCGGCTTCAGGCGCGCCAGTGCACTGAGGGCCGCCCGTCGCGCTGTCTTCAGGCGGTCTGCTTCAGCGGCATCTGCGGCCAGCGTAACCTCGAGGGCGCGATGCTGTTGGCAGATGGCCACGATATGTTCCGCCTCTTCGGCAACGACAGACGGGTGGCCATCGACTTCGATCAGCAGCAGCGCTGCTGAGCCCGAAGGCAGGCCGATGCGCGCATATGCCTCCACGCACTCGATCGTGGTGCTGTCGAGAAACTCGAGGGTGCAGGGGATGATCTTTTTGGCGATGATTGCGGATACGCTCTCGGCCGC
>DRLW01000415.1 GCA_011375275.1 Bacteroidota bacterium | reverse complement strand
GCGGGCTGCGGCGGAGCCATAAAAAACGCGTCGCCCGAGGGAGAACGACGCGTTCTGGGTTGAATAGAAGTGTACAACAGCGTCCTGCTGTTCCGAACTATTGACAGCAAAGCAGCGCAGGATTCCCGGCGGCAACGTATTTAAATGAAAAAAATCTGAGGCGGCAACTGTGCTGCCAAACCTGTCGCCGGTGGCTCGTCGCCGGGGCCGGTCTCCGGCCCGGAGTGATTCCATGATGAAAGCAGATGAAAAAGAGTTTTTTTCTTGCTAAAGAACAGCCCCACCTATATATTGCAGCGAAAATTTCGCACAATGAGGACAGGGAGCAAGACCGTAAGCCCTGCTGAGAGGACAAGAGTGGAGCGCGTAGTACGTACACTATCTGTCATCATGCTCATGGCGAGTATGATGACGTGCACCAATCCATTCAAGACGCGTGACCCTGCCGAGCCGGATACGGGGCAACAGGCCTGGGTGCAGCCCGGCTCTCCGGAGATCGTGCTGGAGAACCTGCGCAACGCGATTTTTGATCTCAATGTTGAAAATTACATGCGCACGCTGAGCGATCCCGAGCGCACGGGACGCGAATTCCGTTTCATCGCAGACCCCTCAGTGGTGGCAGAAAATCCGGGCCTGTTTGCCGTCTGGTCTCGGGCACATGAGCGAAGCTATTTCAGCCTGCTGCGCGCCCTGACCCCGGATGATTCTCTGCGCCTTCTCAGCCTGCAGCAGATCCAGTCCAGCTTTTTTGCCGACTCTGCATTTTTTGTCGAAAATTACACCTTGCGAATCCACCACACGCAGCAGGATCAGAACATCCCGGTTGTGGTTCAGGGCGAGGCACGGTTCTGGCTCACAGTCGATGAAGTGGGCGAGTGGTCGATCTATCGCTGGGAAGATCGCTCTCTGGGCTCTGCACCGCCGTGGAGCGTCCTCAAAGAAGTTTATGGCAAATGATGTAGCTGTTTTTCGTGTCCGGGCCCGGAACCGGGGACACCCAACCGCTTCGAGGCGGGAATGCTGAATGACTTTTTCCGATGTGAGCTTCCCCGGCTGGTAAAACGGGAGTTGTGCAGACAAAAAAGTTGCATGATGTTGAATTACAAGCGAAACGACGCTTTATGGCCAGAAAAAAAGCGGCACAGTCGCGAATTTTACTGCTCCTGATTATCATCCTCTCCAGTCTCACGATTTTTGTCTTCATTAATAATTATCAGAATGTTTCCGGATGGTTTCAGCAGCACGATGTCGGTCGAGAGCCACTGTCAGCTACGGAACTGCAAAGGAAAATCCGGGCCTCGTTGCGTGCCTTTGGTATCGCGCCGGAAAAGCTGCAGGAGAGGGATTCTCAACTTCTGGTGCGTGTGCCGGACAGCGTTCACCCGCTGATCGTCTATCAGCGTTTATCGCAGATCATCCGCAACAACGAGGGCGTCATCCGTGTCGGACGGGAAGAGGTGAGCACGGGTGATTATGTGCTGGGCTTTGAAGATGACGGCAGCAGCGTGACGCTCCGGCTGCTGCACGACAGCGCACCGGTAAAAACTCGCGGCGATATCGCCATCGTCATCGATGACTTTGGCTATAATCGCAACGCTGTTGTACAGGCCCTGCTCGAATCGGATATCCCGTTGAGCTATGCTGTCATTCCCGGGTTGCCCCTGAGCAGCCGCATTGCCGAAGAGTTGGCACAAAAAGGCAGAGCGGTTATGATCCACATGCCGATGGAGCCGGAAAAGGGCAGGGTGGAAAAGGATGGCTTCACGCTGCTGACCGGGCTTGACAGCGATGAAATTGCCGGCCGGGTTCGCAAAAGCATTGCAGCCTTGCCCCCGGCACGCGGTCTCAATAACCACATGGGCTCGAAAGCCACGGCGGATTCCGCGTTGATGGCTGCTGCCCTGCGGGCGGTCAGAGAGGCCGGTCTGTTTTATCTCGACAGCCGTACCTCGCCTGCATCGGTCGGATACGCGCTGGCCAGAAAACTCGGCGTCCCCTGTTTCCGCAATGATCTTTTTATCGATGCGATCGACGATGAAGAGGAGATTACCAAAAAGCTGGAACGGCTTGCTGTGATCTCCGAACGCCGTGGGCTGGCTATCGGCATAGCGCATCCGCGCAGGAAAACGCTGGATGTTTTACAAACCGTCCTGCCCAAACTGAAGCAGCGTGGTTTCCGTTTTGTCCTGTTGCAGGACCTGGCGCAAAACGCCGAAAAGCTGACTGTAGCCAAAAAATAAACCGCATCAGCCCGGGGGCTTTCTGGTTAGGCGCGCAATTTCTTCGTATCCCCGGGAACGTCGTTTTTTCTGATAAACTTGTGCTCAACCCTCGCGACGCATGAGGCGCGAAAGGAATAAAAAAATGGGCTCTTCCTTAAACCGTGTGGGTTGATTTTCAGAATGGGCAAGCGGGGAGCACCCAGGGTGTACCGCGACATTTATGTCGCGACCCATCCAATACCCCAAAAGCATCCTGATGAGTGGAAAGTATCGTACCGCGCGACATGAATGTCGCGGTACGAGTAGTGCTTGCCTGTACACCGAACCCAGGCCAGACCCGGCAACCCACACAATCTGAAGAAGAGCCAAAAAATCTGGTTATCCACTTCACTCAGCACGGTTGCATCCTTTCAACCAATCCGCCTGAGTACAGCACATGCCTGCCCCGGAATTCCCCGGGCTAAAGCATGTGCCCGAAAAGATGGGACCCCGGCACTTCGCTTCGCCTGGCCGGAATGACAGATATCGATATCTGCGTCAGGTCCGGTTCGCTGAGTTGACTGGATATCCTGAATAAAAAATGACAAACCACAGGGGGCACAAAGCCCGGCAATCCAATTCACGCGAAGCATTTTTTCGATAAGCGGCTTGGATTGATAATTTTCAACTTTCAGGGAGTAAGATAGTGAGACTTGGGGTCAATATCGATCATGTAGCCACCATACGCGAAGCGCGCAAGGGCCGTGAGCCGGAACCCGTGGCCGCGGCGGTGCTGGTCGAATTGGCGGGCGCTGATGGCATCGTCTGCCACCTGCGTGAAGATCGCAGGCATATTAAAGATAAAGACGTGTACATGCTGAGAGAAGTGGTGGCGACACAGCTCAACCTTGAAATGGCTGCGACGGATGAGATGGTCAAAATCGCCATCGACGTGCTGCCGGAAGTGGTCACCCTGGTGCCGGAACGCCGGCAGGAGCTGACGACCGAGGGCGGCCTCGATGCGATCTCGAACTATGACTATCTGATGGAAGTCGTTGGCGTCTTGCGCTCCAACAATATCACCGTGAGCCTGTTCGTCGATCCGGATGTGCAGCAGATCAAAGCTTCGGCCCGCCTCGGTGCTGATCTCGTTGAACTGCACACCGGCCAATATGCCAACGCCATTTCTGCGCGTTCGCGGCAGGACGAACTCGAACGCCTGCGCTCCTCGGCTGCTGCGGCGGCAAAACTGGGTTTGGGCGTCAGCGCCGGGCACGGGCTCAACTACCACAACGTGCGCGAGATCGTCACGATCCCGCAGATCGAAGAGCTGAATATCGGCCATTCTATCGTCAGCCGTGCGGTGCTCACGGGCATGGATGCAGCGATCCGCGATATGCTGGCACTGATCCGGCGGGGTGACTGACAAGCAGATGAGAGCAGCAGAATCACCGATCCGGGCCGTGCTTTTTGATTTTGACGGCGTTATCGTCAACAGCATGCCGGGCCATGCACGCGCCTGGGTGCGCATTTTTGCTGAAAAGGGGCTGGATATTACTGAAGAAGATGTGTACCTTCACGAAGGCCGGCCCACGGTTGACGTTGCCCATGTTTTTCTCAGCCGTCACGGCCTGCCTGCTGAAAAGCAGCACTGCCGTGCTCTGGCTGCTCACAAGCAGGCGTACTATCTCAGCAAACCCGGAGGTGTTGTCATCTTTCCCGAGATCGTGCCGATCATCGAAAGCGTGGTCGGCCGGGGCATCGCAGCCGCGGTTGTGACCGGTTCGAATGATGAGGTGGTGCGCAGGACTTTGCCGAAAAAATTGCGGTCGTTTTTTTCCGCATTTGTCACTGCAGACGATATCAAGAAAGGTAAGCCTGACCCGGAACCCTGGCTGAAGGCCGCAGAAAAGCTCGCTGTGCAGCCCAAGGCCTGTCTCGTCGTCGAAAATGCTCCTCTGGGTATTCAGGCTGCACGGGCTGCCGGCATGAGAGCCCTGGCCATCACCACCACGCTGCAGCCGGAACACCTGCAGGGAGCTGAGGCGGTTGCAAGAAATTTTGACGAGCTCGCGCGGCTGATCGAAAGCCGGCTGAACGGGGAACATTAAGGTGCAGTGCGAGCCGGTCACGGGAACGTGGAGGTCGTCCGCGCTGATCTGAACAATTTCATTTTCAGTCTGAATGTTTTTCATGGATGGGGTGCGCGTGTTTTTTCGCCATCCCGGCTATCCTTAAAGTTACGCAGCGTAAAACCATCAGTAAATCGGGTTACATCCAACAGCTCAGGAGTTCTGAAACTCTTCCAACTTTGTTACCAGCCTGTAAGCAGAGGCCGCGTGCCGAAAAATCATTTTCGTATCTTCAGAGACGATGCGTTGCTCTGTCTCCCGATCTGCGCACAGCGTCCGGTGTGACTTCTGCTGCTCTTTTCCCAAAATAAACTCGTCAGGTTCCTGCAGGAAGTTTTCTGTAACAGCGCTTGCTCCGGTGGTAGTGTCCCCGGGTTGCTTTGCGATGTGCGTTCTGCAGTCTGCTATTGCCTGGCCTTTGTGTGTCAGAACCTTACCAACAATCAGGAAAAATCGTGTACGGAAAAACTCTCATTTTCGTGTTACCATGGCTGTTGTTTTCCTGCGTGGAAAGCATCCCGGTGCAGCCTGAGGCACAGGCACCACAGGTGCTGAGAATGTACGCGCCAGCGGCTGCTTTTCTGGGCGACAGCCGTGGTATTCTCGTCCACGCTGCAGTTTCGGAACCGCAGGGTGTGCAGGACATCGCAGTGGTGACACTGCACCTCATCACCCCGGCAGGTGAAAACAAGCAGCTCGACATGCGCGACGATGGCAGTGATGGTGATATCATCGCTGCGGACGGACAGTTTGTCGCACGGGTGCCGGGATCACTCTGGAGCAGCAGCGGGAAGGGGGCGCTCTATGCCGCTGCAGCGGATCTGGAAGGCAACAGTGCAGTCAGTGATACCCTGAGCATCGCCATCCGCGAGGGTGAACCCGGGGCAGAACCTGTTTTGCAGTCTCTTCTCTTTCCCGATACGGTCTATGTGGATTCCAGCTATCAGATCCTGCTGCTCGCCTCTGTGCACGATCCGGATGGTCTGGAAAATATCGATAGCGTGGGCTATGCACTGTATCAGACCTATGCAGCCAGCCCGTCGATGACCGGCCTGCTGGTGGATGACGGCGCCGGAGACGATGGAGTCGCCGGCAACGGAATTTATGGCGTGGCACTGTCATCCACCTCCTTGCCGGGCGTCATCGGCACCAGTACAATCCTGGTGCGTGCTTATGATGCTCAGGGGAATAGCAGCAATCCCCTGATGCGCGAATTTTTCAGCGGCAGGCTGATCGGCAATGTCGCGCCGGTTATCGAGCAGGTGTTCGCACCGGATTCCCTGTCGCGGGCCAGCAACGCCACCTTTGTTGTGCGTGCCCGTGTCCGGGATCGCAACGGTCTTGGCGACATTAAACGCGTGTTTTTCAACTCATTTCTGCCGGGCGGAACGCCCTCGAGCCAGAACCCGTTTCTGCTCAAAGATGACGGCGTCAAAGATAACAACGGTTTCGGCGATGCCGTGGCCGGTGACGGCGAATATTCTCTCACACTTCAGATCCCGACAACAGCGGCAACCGGCGAATATCGTTTCGAATTTCAGGCAGAAGATCGTACCGGCCTTGTCAGCAACAAAGTGGTTCATATTCTCAGGGTGACGCAATGAAAAAAATGATGACCCTTGGCCTTTTTCTCGCGCTGAGCCTTCCCTTGCCGGCGCAAACAATTCTGCAAACCACCGTGGGCGAAGACCAGTTGCTGGAGGCGGGTGAGGGCCTGCAATCGAACGCGATCGTCGAAATCAAGACGATCGGTTCCATCCTGCTGCTCGGTACCTCAAAAGGGCTGAGCATTTCAGAAGATCTCGGCCGCTCATGGCGTTTGATTACGCACGAAGATGGTATCGGCCGTGGTTCCGTGACAGCCATTGCTGCCCGGGCGACAGAGACCGATACGGTTATCTGGGTGGCAACCTCGCACGATACCGTCGTAGCAGAGGGCACGCTCAACGCCGGAGGCGGGCTGGCAGTTTCGAAAGATATGGGCAGGACGTGGCAGTTCTCTCCGCAGCCCGGGCCGACTCCTGTGCAGAATATCACCTTCGATATCGCTCTGCACGACGATGGCTCGACCTGGATCACCAGCTTCGGCGGCGGCACACGCCGGACTTTCGATGACGGCCTCACCTGGGAGGTAGTAACGCCGGATACATTTCTCTTCGACGCCTTCTGCAACCTGAACCACCGGTCTTTTTCCACCATCAGCGCCAATGGTGTGCTCTGGGTCGGGACCGCAGGTGCGGTGAACAAATCGACGGATGACGGCGAAACCTGGACCAATTTTACCCACCAGAATCAGGATAATCCCATCTCCGGAAATTTCGTCGTCGCTCTCGGCAGCCAGCAGTTTCGTGGCCGCGAATACATCTGGGCAGCGACCATACAGGTCACCGATACCCAGCTCGCCGGCTGTACTGAGTTCCCCTTCCCGGGCTCGGAAGATCAGTTCCGCGCCGTTTCCGTCAGCGATGATGGCGGATATAGCTGGTACACCTCCCTGGAAGGTGTCTTCCCGCATAATTTTGCTTTTGATGATTCCATCGCCTACGCCGCGACAGACAAAGGGCTGTTCAAATCCATCGATTTCGGTCGCACCTGGGCGCGCTATCCGGAAATCTATGACAGCGAACAGGATATCCGCTATCTGTCCGAGGATGTTTTCACCGTGGCTGTGACGCCTGACCGCGCTCTCTGGGTCGGCGGCCCGGATGGCCTGGCCGTGACGCGTGACGATGGCCGTACCTGGAAGATTATCCGCGGCAGCAGGAGGCCGGGGCAGGAGGGTGAAAAACGCACCTATGCGTATCCCAGCCCCTTTTCACCGGCGCGCCATAACCTCAGCGGAGGAGATGGTTTTATTCGCTTTCAGTACGATACGCGTACCGATACGCGAGTGACCGTACGGGTTTATGATTTTGCCATGGATCTGGTCGCCGAGGTTGTCACCGGCAAGCCGCGCACGGCAGGCGGCAGCTATTTTGAACTCTGGAACGGCCGTAATGACCGCGGTGAAGTTGTCGCCAATGGCGTCTATTTCTACAGTGTGGAGCTCGAGGGCGATGCCGTGCTCTGGGGTAAGTTTATGGTGATGAATTAGAACTCGTTCACACCCTGGCTTTGCAGAAAAAAATCGAAATACATGTTTTTCAGATCAGGTGCTGCGTCATAACCTGAAAAATCCGGCGGGATTGAACTGCGACCCTGCCGGCAACCAACTCGGATAGAAATCATGATCAAGAAATGGAACTCTCTTTATGCGCTCGTACTGCCCGTTCTGATGGTATTGCCCGCATCGCTGGACGCCCAGGGCGGCTATGCCGGCGCTTTTTTGCGCATGGGCATCGCCTCCCGGTCCGAGGCCATGGGAAGGGCATACACGGCAGTTACCGGAGACCCCGAGGGCGCTTATTACAACCCCGCGGCTGCAACCACAGCCGAAGGCCGAACAGTGGATCTCTCAGTGCGCAGCATGGCGCTGGACAGGTCATTCGCCTATGCCGGGTTTGCCACGCAAATTCGCCCCTCCAGCGATGAACCGGACGGCGAGACCGCGCCCCTGAACGGCGGCCTGGCCGTGAGCCTGATCTACGCCTCCACAGCAAACATCGAAGGCCGCGATTTCGACGGCGTTCAGTTCGGCAGTTATGAGAATATGGAGCTGTCGATGAACATCACATTTGCCCTGAAGCTGCACGACAAGGTCGCTGTCGGCGGCACCGGGCATATCATCGCCAACCGCTTTCCGGGGCTCGGCAATGAGGGGCAGAATATGACCACGCGCAGCGTCGGTATCGATGTCGGAGTCCTGCTGACGCCCATGCCCGGCGTCTGGCTCGGCGGGGTGTACAAAAACATCAATGCCCGCTATACATGGGACAGCAACCCTCTGTACCAGCGCGGCACCAGCACGGTGGATGATTTCCCGAAAATATGGCGGCTTGGCGTGGCGACGACGCGCCTGTACAAAGGCCTGACCCTTTCGGCAGATATCGAAGGTTCGCGGAAATACGAGCCGCGTTTCTTCTTCGGCGCTGCATGGCAGGCCATGCCACAGATTTCTCTGCGCGCCGGCTTGCGCGATGGCGTGCCCACGTTCGGCGCTGACTATGCCTTTACATGGGGCTCGCGCGTGGCGACGATCTACTATGCCTTTGCCAACAACGATCTCGCGCTGGCAGGCACTCACGTCTTCACCTGGTCGTTCAGATTCTGAGCAACGGGTTTTTCCGTCCCTGTTTCTCAGGCGACCGGAAAGTGCCGTTTCATGCTGTGCCGGGTTGATGAGGTGAAGAGTGGAGTCGGGTTGCTCAGGAATGTCTCTTTTGGCTCTTCATCAAATCGTGTGGCTTGATTTTCAGTATGGGCAGCCGGCGGATCGCCCCGGATGTAACGCGACATTCATGTCGCGAAGTATGTGATACGTTCCGTT
>DRLW01000414.1 GCA_011375275.1 Bacteroidota bacterium | reverse complement strand
GTCATTCCAGTTACCCCGCAGGGGAAGACCGGAATCCCCCAGACTCACGCACCTACCCATAAAGAAGATGTCCCGACACCACGCTTCGCAAGACAGGGATGCCAGATGCCGGTATCTGAGCCAGGCCTGGTTCGCTGAGTGAACCGGATACCCTACTGAATTATGCAGGTTTTAAATATCCCCTTTCCTCGTCTTGTGCGGAAATCTGACAGGCGTAAAACCTCGTACGCCTGCCATTGCAACGAAATCGATCCGTATAGATTTTTACTTCGAGCGCGGTAAGGGTGGGAAAGAATTCGGGGAATGTTCTCGGCCGGGCTCTATGTCATCTCCATAGAATCCGGGCAGGGAAAGATGGTGTGTAACGTGGTGTTTTCCGGTCTCCGGACCAGAACTGATCAGGCCGTCCCATCGAGAATGGCCAGCATTTTCTCCACTGCCTGGTGTGCGCTCTGCCGTTGAGTGGCATCGATGGGCAGCGTGGGGGTGGAACCGGGGAAATCCATAACTTTCTCCAGCTCTGCGACCGGCCTGGCCTGAGGCAGGTCCTGCTTGGTGAAACAAACCAGCATGGGGATTGAGTTCCTCTCTCTGAAAAAATCAACTATCTCCTGTGCGGCTTGATGGTACGTATCATCGAGGGTGGAGTCGATCAGAATGATGAGGCCATGTGCTCCAACAGTCAGCACTTCGCGCATGAAATCAAAACGCTTTTGGCCCGGTGTACCGAAAAGATGGATGATCCTGCCGTTGTCCATGCTCATGCGGCCGTAATCCAGCCCGACGGTGGTCGATATTTTGGTATCCTGATCGTCAGGAGATTTTAATTTTATTTCCGTACTGACCGGGTCGATCTCACTCAGGGTCGTGATAAACTGTGTCTTTCCGGAACCAAAAGGCCCGCTGACGACGATTTTGACGACGTGTCCGTTTTCAGAATGTTTTTTTGATGACATAGCTGCCTGCATCCAAGTTGAGTTCCTGTTCTTGAAAGATGATATCTGCAACAGGCCCGGTTGGCTGAGTTACATGGACAACCCGACTTTTGCCAAAAAAACTGAGAGAGAGGCAAGCCGAGTAATGCGGATCATACAATCTCGTCCGCCTCTCTGCTTGAGGTGAAAAGAGCCATTGCAGAGCCGTTTACCGGCCAACCGGCTCATTCTCACCTCCCAGTCAATACACCCCAGAAACGCGATACTTTCTCTGTAAATGTTCCCTCGGTTCTTTTCGTATCTTTTTCACTACCTGCATGGCCGTTTGCTGCGAAGGGATTGATGGCTCCCCTCTTTTTCCTCTCCTGCGGCACTGCCGCCAGGCGGCTCTTGGCAAAAAGCGATGAAAAAAGAGAGAGGTTTGAAAAAACCAGCCATTTGACGCCGTTCTCCACATAATAGACCGTATATTTTACGCCAGCACTAATCTGTTCATCGATCAAAGTGCGTGCTTCAACGCTGATCGGCTCCATACTGCTCGGGCCCCAGGCCAGCAGTTGCAGATAGCCTGCCAGCGCCCCATCGTATTCCCCATCGATCCGAGCTGTAATATTCTCTTCGCCAACTTCTACCACAACGCGGGGATTACAGCCAAAATAGAACTCCGGATCAACTGCGATCCGGGTGACGTTTTCCGGTATTTTTCCGGCCAGGTTGATCAACGCGGTTTTATCCTGCTCGCTTGAACAAATGATCTCCACCGGCAAATCATCGAAGTCCATGCCGCCTTCAACGACGAACTCCTGCTGCGAAGCGCGCCGGTAGGTTGAGAAATCAACTTCATGATATGTTTTATATACATTGTCGAAATCGAACTTTTTCAGAAAGGTATAGCCATTTTCAGCTTCCACCCAACTTTCAGACAGACTGCCGTTGCTGACAAAACAGCGGTCACCAAACTTTGCCAGCACATCTTCAAGCTTGAAGCGAAAGAATATCGGCACCGGACAAATCGCCCTGTCCTGGAGCTGGTCGCGTCCCAGGCCCTCGACGTGCCACTGCACAGGGGTCAGCGGTCTGAAATAAAATCTGGCGCAGTCTTTCACCGTATCATAAGAGTTTTGTACCCACACAGGACTTGATGAATCCTTAAAATCGGACAACGAATCCATAAGAGCATTCCTGCTGAGAATCGTTCGGTCGCGCAGAATGCGGGCAGCATTTTCCAGATGGGTGAAATGATAAACATATCCCTTCCAGACCGAATTCTGCCGGCCCAGCATGCGGATGAGCTTTGCCGCGAAATCCTGGTTTTCATATGCAAAAAAATAGCGGCTGTTACGTTCCTGGATTGCTCTGAGTTCTTCTTCATCCGGCTCTGTTTTGTTATCGCCGAAGAGGATATCATTCGGCTTCAGCGCACTCCTCGGGCTCGCGGGTTCCACTTTTCCATCTTCAATTTCCTGCTCTTCCTGCTCATCACCGGATGGGGGTGTTTCATCATCCGGCTCTGCTGACGCGTCTTCATCCGGGTGGCTGTCGTCTGGTGCTTCGCGAGCATGTTCCCTGTCTTCCGGCCCATTTTCACGGGCTACCCGCACGCCGAGAGCAGCGAGAAACCGCAAACCTGACTCCTCATCGTTGTGCAGCCATTCCAGAACCCAATCCGGCAGGCCAGCGACCTCTGCCCCGAATGACGCGGAGTGTGGATCAAAGCCGAGCAGGCGGTTTAACTTTTCTCCGCCATGGATCAGCCGGCCGTCTTCACTCTGTGATAACCCGAGAATGGTAACGCTGATCTCCGGTGACTGCTCCTCCCGCCATTTAGAGAAAATATCATAAAAAATGGCTCTCTGCCGGGCGTCATCCTGCTCGATTTCATCAGCAGGGGGCGGGCTGTAGTAGCTGCCTTCCTGGAAAAATGGCTCGTAGCCAAGCACCGGGTTACCGGCAATGTGCAGGACCGGCACGTCGCTGTTGAAGTTGAGCAGATTGTTAATCTCGGCATACCCTTCCAGAATATTCTCGGGCGCACAGAAGATGCAATCGCGGGTGAGGAAATACCGCGAACCCAGCCTGCGCGGGCCGGCTTTGGTCATCACCTGAAAAGAAGCGAGCGCCGACTGTTGCTCTTCAGGTTCGAGTAACATGACATAGGAAACGAGAAAAGCAAGCTGGTGTGCATTTTCAAGCATGCGGTAGTCTTTGCGCAGCTCTGCATAAATTTCATGATACTGCTGTATCTCGCGCGGCCTGAGCAGTGTGTTTCTAAGGAATGATTTGCTGGCAAAATCGATGAATTGGTCGGCAACCGTATCAACCAGTCCGCGGTCAGCCGAACGCCCGGGCAGGATTTTAGAAAGATCAAGAGGCGGAAGCTGGCCGAGGCGGTCGTTATCAAAACGTACGACCAGGTTGCCGAGAACTTTCTCCACTGGTATAAGGTCCTCTTCCCCTGATTCGAAATAGATCTTTTTCCGGAACTGCTCGAGAAAAGCTTCATCGTTGCGATACTGCAGGCACTTCCGAACCAGTGTGAAGACTTTATGGAAAAATGAATTTCCGTCATAAACCGTATTTCTGCGGATAAAAATCTCCGGCAATGCGGCCAACAGATCGAAAACATCGTCATAAAACCCGTCCGGGTTTTTCTGGATATGCTCATCGCTGGTCAGGGCTTCCCATTTCGGGTAGATGATATGTTCCAGCAACTGCGCATCATCGAGCAGATAATCGCTCTGCAGTTCCGGCGAGTATTCGTGCTCCGCGATCTGGAAGGGATGCAACCACGCGGGATAGCGCTCCGGGTCCCGGGGCAGCAATCTGCCGAGAGGCTGAACGATGCCTCCGGTATTGCGATACAGCTGCAGCTCACCGATTCGGTCACGGGTTTGCCGGTCGAATTCGTTGATGAACGCGTGGAGAAATTTATTTTTCTCTTCAGGAGAAAGCTGCGCTTCATGCTGCAACAGCGCCTGCTGTAGAAGCTCGAACAGCCGGGTATCCTTGTGCAGGTAAGGCAGTTTCTTTTCCAGGTTAAATTTCATCCTGCGCAGGCGATCATCGGTGATCAAAATATCCGAGAGCACAAAGCCGATCTTTTCCAGCTCGGGGACTGTATTCCGCAACTGGTCAAGGCGAAAAAGCTTATCCCTGTTTTCCGGCTGGACGAGGTCGTTGAGGGAGTAGAACCGATCAGCAAAACGGAAAAGTTTGAGCTGCTGAAATGAGCGGGTAAATTTCCCCGGCGGGTTATAGCCTATGTTGGCGCTGATCTCTTCGAGAACACGAAAATACACCTCGTGGTCATCACTCTCTGTTTCCGCCAGCCAGGCATTGAAACGATTCCATTGCTCCTCATCTTCCAGCGCCTCGATTATATCGCGCATCGTCCAGGCCACCAGTCCGAGTTTCGGATTGGTGCGCTCGATACCGCTTTTAGAGAACAGGCCTGCTTCTTCTTCCAATAACTCGTCTGACCAGTAGAACCACTCAACCCTGGAAATCCCGAATTCAGAAGGCTGTATTTCCAGTGCGGTTTTCCTGAGGCGCACCTGCGCCGCCGGCAGACACCAGTTGTCGGCAGTGGATCGACTGGGCACATTCTCACGCAGATAGGCCTGCAACTCATCGAGCAGCGGGGCGTTGATCCAGCGCTTCTGACGATCCGTGGACCGATTGCACAGCAACAAGGTCGCGTAAATCGAGGCAAAACGTTCGCGGTCAGTCGTTTTGTAGGTCTCGAGCTTATCGATCAACCTGGCAGCAAAGATCTCCAGCAGCCGTTCGTTGATGCCATACTCAGCCCTGGCGTTATCTTCACCGCCGACGAGCAGACTGCCGCGGTGGCTGCCGTTATAAAATGCATTGGAATGCAGAATAAAATTGAGATGGTGAACTTCGCTTTCAAGAGGGAAGAACTGGTAAAAATTGGGGAATCCGCGGATGAGCTGGTTCGACTGCCGAAAATCCTTACAGTAGCCGAACAGAAATTCGATATCGACGTTCTCGCGCCCATCCTCCGGCCAAGGATTGATATAGGCGTATTCCGGGCTCTCATGCGGAATGGTGATGCGTTCAAACTCGAGCTTCGCAGGGATGATCGGCTCACTGGAATTGATGCACCCCCTGCGCAGGCCACGCTTACCGGAGCTCTCGGCAACTTTGTTTAAAACCGCCAGAGAGAACTTCACGCCATGGTCCAGATTTTCTCCTTCGAGATAACTACGCTTGCCCTTTCCCAATTTGACGAAGAACAACGACCCCTGGCCGAAAACATCTGCATCAAGCT
>DRLW01000413.1 GCA_011375275.1 Bacteroidota bacterium | reverse complement strand
ATTCTTTGTCAAAAACAAGGCTGCTGCGAGGCTGAGAGCTTTCCCCTGGGCAAATGCGTGGCGTACGGCAGCGCGTACTTGTGCCGGCAGAATGAGTTGCGTACTGAAGTTTTGACTGGGCAGCAGAGTGATTGCAGCAGCATCATCGATCAGAGCAGAGCCGGTGTTCAGTAGCACAACCGTGGCTTCTCCGCCATCGATGCGCAGGCTGCGCTGGCTACGCCAGGAAAGGCCGGCGCTGGTGCGGTCGTTCAGGTTCAGGAAGGCGGACACTACAGCCCCGAATCCACCACGCGCAGTACCGCTGAGCTTCATCAAACCCGCGTTAAACACATTGCCATTGAGCACGACCGGAAGCAGGCGATCCAGAGCGATGCTGCTGAACAACCCGGACACACCAGCGGAAAAAGAAAACCGCTTGCCCGGGGCATAGGCGAGGGACGAGGAGATCTCATAGGTGCGCAACAGGACATTGGCTGCGAGAAAACGCCCGCTGAATACCGAGGGTTCGTCCCACTCGGTGTGAATCTCGAAGGGGCTGTAACCGGTCAGACTCACACTCATATCCTTGCGAATGGAGCGCACAACCGCAAAGGCCGGCAACTGCACAAATCGCGAAGTACCCTGCCCGGTCGTGCCATACCCCGGATAGGGCGGTTTGCCGGAAAAACTCCTGCCGACCAGATCGATGCCTGCGTTGAGAGTCAGTAAAAAATCCGGTAAAAAAACAGTGGCGGCAGGATTATAAAACGCGGCATCAGCACCGGCAGAGCCGGCAACGGCAGGTGCAACCAGAGCACCGGACAACGGCCCGGTACGATCGTACTGGCGACCCTCAAGCGCCGGGGCAGCCAGTATCAGCACGGTCAACATGAAAAGATTAAAATATGTTCGCACGGCAACTCCTGACCTGATTGATTCTCACCTGAACACAACGCAGCACCCCCTATTATTCATGAAACATCTGCTGGCGGAAAGATCATGGGGCTGGGCAACTGGCTGAGAGGATGGCGGAAGAACTTTAACCAGAAAAATGGTCATCTGAAAAACAGATTACGCCAAATGGAGTGTAATGTCAAGCGAAACAGGCTGAAAAGTGGCTCTTCCTCAAATCGTATGGATATAGTCAAAAGCGTAGCTTCCCCACGAAGTCGCTGTATCGGGCTGCGCGCCTTCCCCGGCAGAGATCACCTTGCATTTCATCCCAATGATGGGGAGGGACCTTCTGCAAGATAGTGACTGCATGCCCGTTCTCTACCCGACGAGCCTGCCTTTTTGCGCTTCGCCCCTTGAACCGGCGCGGAGAGTCGCAGTCTTTTTTTTATTCGTCCAGATACTGTTTGACAATCACAGGAATTTTGTGGTTCTTACAAGCGAGACTTTCTTCCTTCCCCTGCCAACAGGCATACGCTTCTCCTGAGGGAAAAACGACCCGCTGACCGGGGAAAGCCGATGCAATTCTCATTCAATGTCACGCCGTACAGCTACCGGACGCTATATTTGTCCGGCTTAACTTATTTAGCCTGCATTATTCTCGCAGAAACGCAGTGAGCGCAGAGAAAGAATGGTTAATTTCTGCTAAAACAATAAACTGCGTGCTCTGCGTCACTGCGAGATATACAAGTCTTTCAAAAACTACGTTTGAAAGGATTACAAGTCTGGCTATCCATTTAACTCAGCAATGTTGCATTTTTTCAGCCAATCGCCAGAGCACAGCACATGCCTGTACCAGATCTGTCATTCCGGTTTCCCCGCAGGGGAAGACCGGAATCTCCCGGACTCAGGCACGTGCCGGAAAAGATGAGATCCCGGCACTGCGCTGCGCTTGGCCGGAATGACAGATGCCGGTATCTGAGCCGAGCCCGGTTTGCTGAGTTAACTGGATACCCGGAGATTACAAGTTGTAACATATAAAATATTAAAGTAGTTGCGCCTACTCTTAAAGTGTTTTGTGAATAATACAGGGTAGAATAAAATAGTTACGATATCTATTTCTGCCAAACCCGCTTGAATACGTTTTTCCTGAGTCCAAACAGGGATTCGGAGTCTGCACTGCTGGGGGAACCGAAACGTTCGCAGTGCACGATTCATCGTGCCCGAAAGTCGCCAATTTTCCACAAGCACGGGAATTCCCGCAGAATTAGTGCAGGATTTCGGAGGAGGCGGCATCTCGCTGCGCTTGTGCACAGCCGCGGGAGCGGCGCAGGGGCGTCATACCGCAGGAGCGGTGTGACGAGAGGAGAAGTCCCCCTTCGAAGGGGGACAGGCCCGGCCCGCAGCCGGGCCAGGGGGATGTCGAACCAACTCGAAAGCAGCAATAGCAGTTATGTGGGAACACAACTGCGAAGTGACGAGACGTGACATTCGCAGTGCACGATTCATCGTGCCCGAAAGTCGCCAATTTTACGCAAGCACGGGAATTCCCGCAGAATTAGTAGCGGGATTTCGGAGGAGGCGCCATCTCGCTGCGCTTGTGCACAGCCGCGGGAGCGGCGCAGGGGCGTCACACCGCAGGAGCGGTATGACGAGAGGAAATATATAATTTATGACCAGACACCTGTGATCACGCATTCTTTTCACCCATGTTTTCAGCCAAGGAGATGATTATGTTCAAAAGACTTCTTTTCCTACTGCCAGTGCTTTTCCT
>DRLW01000412.1 GCA_011375275.1 Bacteroidota bacterium | reverse complement strand
TTTTCACTTTGATTGAAACCGCGCTCTTCCAACCTGCGCTTATGCAACGGCACCGGTACCAGGGTGCAGCCCTGCATATCCCATCCGGCCGGCCCGAATCGGCGGGCGAGTTCTGCGCCCAACTGGCCGGCAAGGGAAAAGTGCCGGGCATATTTCAAAGCGTGGATCAGCTTCTGCACCGGGTCATCAAAAAGCCAGCGGCTGAATACAGGCAAGACCCGGCCGTTCCCAAGCCGGATATCCCTTTGCCCGGCCAGCGGCAAAGCACACAGCCCGGCATAGCATGGGTCACACACCCAGTGACGCAGGCTCTGATGCGAAGCATGGCACAGCAGGCAGCAAGCAGGATAAAACAGGCTGCCAAGCTGATGGGCGAAAGGCAACGACATGCTCCCCCCTGAACATTTAACCTGGAAAATTCATGCACCCGGTACCCAAAGCCTCAGCCTGAATACCGGGTGCCTCACTCATTTGACGATCGCAAAGGGATAGACAAAGGCGATCTGAGGTTCGATCCGGCGCTGGATTCGATACCGGTCCTGCACCTCATCGTAGCGGTATGTCCAGATATAATCCATATACAGCACGAGGAACGGATAAATTTTATAACCAATACCAGCGCGGGCTATGGAATTATCATCAAAGCGTATGGCATCGGAAAATGTATCGATGTTGATCCGGTTGTAAGAGGCGTGCATGGTGATCTTCGGCACGGTATTGGGGACTTTGGCTTCGATATGCATGATGCCACTGTTCGGCACGCCGTCCAGGCGCTCATAAGTGCCGAGTATTTCCAGCGTATTCAAAACCTGGCCATAGAGCAGCCCAAATGTTCCGTTGGATTTCGGTATGCCCGCGAGCAGGGATTCCTTGGGGATGGCGACACCGTTATCGTCGATGCGGTAGCGCTCGAGTTCATAAAATGAGTTGAAATAGGCCGGCAGAAATTGCCCCTGCAGAAAACGGCGCTCGAGCTGCACGGTGAAGCTGAAGAGATCCATCAATCCGCGCAGTGACAGTTCAGCACCGACCGCGGAACCACTGCCCCATTTGTTGATCTTCGCCCAGTCAGAATAGAGCAGAAACTGCACCATGCCTGTTTTCACGAGCGGCAGCTCAACATCGAAGCCGTACTCGGAGACGCCGTCGTCGGTGCTGCGGTTGCCATCCGGGTCGATGTCGCTGACGTAACTCGCGCCGATAGCAAAATTGCGCAGGATCGGCACACCGGAGCCGTAAATCGGGCGGAAGAAGGCCCGGCCGGCAAAAATTTCAGCACGCCCGAGGTTGCTGGTCATGCTTTCAAAACCAAAGTACCCGGCATCGACATCAAGGGCCAGACCGAGCTTGCGTTCGTCATAATTGATCATCTGGTTGGCATAGTAGTTCATGATAAAACCATGCCCGATCCGCGCTGCATCCAGCGCTCCGACACGCGTATAAAATTTATCGCGCTTGCGGCCGTAACGGGCGTATCGGATAACGCGGAAATAGTCGTACGCATCATTCCAGTCCTGCCCGCGCATCTCGCCGGAGGACATGTTGTAGCGCAGCGGAATATCCAGCCCGATACCAAACTTGCCGATAGCCAGCTCGGGACGCAGATTCATGGTGATGAACGTCGTATCATCGATGACCGCCATGCCCAGGCCGCCCATGAAAGCGCCCTGGTCCGTGCGGCCAGGAACGAGGATGGAGGTCTGTGCCCAGAGAGCACAGGGGAGAAGCAGTGCAAGGAGAATTCGTCCTGATTTTCGCATTCCATTTCCCTTTCGATAACTTGAGCAATCCAGTCGGACTGTTGCAGGATCGCGATCCGGCTTGCAGCGCACCCGCGGGCATGCCCGATCACGGCCTGACTGACAGGATAGTACAATACAGCCGGATGAGTTGCATAACCTGAAAAGTTCAGATACCCGGAAAATTATCTGTCCCCGGCAGACCATCATTCGGCACCACAAGCGCGCCGCCGCGTCTGGCCCGTAAAAAGGTGTCCTGTGCCCGTTTACTCTGCACTGCGCACAGGGTGATCGGGACAACAGAAAATTTTTCAGATTCCATCAGGCATGCCCGGGCCTTACAGCCCGACCCGGCAAAGTTGGAGATAAAGTTATACCTGATGGGAAGAAAAGCAAGCAGAAATATTCACCGTACGCCAGAACAATTGACCCGGCACGCCCTCAGCCGCTCAGGGCCAGGCTATGCGCTGCGCCCGACCACGGCCTGCTTGTCATGTGCCTGCGCTTCGGCAATTTCGCGGGTGATGCGTCCCTGCTTGTACAGCACTGCCAGGGCCATATCGATGGTCTGCATGCCCCATGCCCCCCCGGTCTGAATGGCGGAATGGATCTGGTGGGTTTTATCCTCGCGGATGAGATTACGGATCGCGGCTGTGGCGACCATGATTTCGTGCACAGCGACCCGGCCCCTGCCATCGGCTGTGGGCAACAGGCGCTGGGCAACGATGCCCATAACCGAGTTGGCAAACATGGAGCGTACCTGCCCCTGTTGCGCCGGCGGGAAAACATCGACGATACGGTTGACGGTTTCTGCAGCGCTCATCGTGTGCAGGGTGGCAAAAACCAGGTGGCCGGTCTCAGCCGCGGTCAGCGCGAGGGAGATGGTTTCCAGATCACGCATTTCACCGACGAGAATCACGTCCGGGTCTTCGCGCAGGGCTGCGCGCAGAGCATTGGCAAAAGAGTCCGTGTGTTCGCCCAGCTCGCGCTGGTTGATCAGGCAGTTTTTCGGCGTATGCACATATTCGATCGGGTCTTCGATGGTGAGGATATGCTCCTTGCGTTCCTTGTTGATCAGGTCCAGCATCGCGGCAAGAGTGGTCGATTTACCCGAGCCTGTAGGCCCGGTGACCAGCACGATCCCTTTGCGCTCGCGCGCCAGAGTAAAGATACCCCGCGGGCAACCCAGCTCTTCGAGGTCACGAACACGCTCAGGAATAACGCGAAAGGCGATGCCTGCTCCGCGTAGCTGAAAAAAGACATTGGTCCGGAACCGCGCCACGCCCTCCACGGCATAGGCAAAATCCAGTTCATGCACATCGTGCAGGTGGCTGTAGTGCTTTTCTGTCAGCATCTCCTCCAGCAAAGCGGCAATCGCTTCCTTGCTCAGCGCAGGCATATCCAAACGGCGCAGCGTTCCGTGAATGCGAAAAATCGGCGGCTGCCCCGCAGAAAGATGGATGTCCGAGGCATCGTGATCCACGGCATATTTCAACAACTTATCGAGATCAGCCCGTTTCATTGCACAACGATTTTTGGTGTGATGAAAATCAGCAGGTCGGTTTGCTGGCGCGACACGCTCTTGTTGCGGAACAGGTGGCCGAGCAGGGGGATACTCCCCAGCAGCCAGACCTTGCGCACGCTCACGACTTCCTTTTCCTTGATCATGCCACCGATGACGATGGTATCGCCGTCGCGCACCTTGACGACCGTATCCACCTCCCGCTTTGAGGTAATCGGCGCGCTGTTGCCCTCGACCGTGACTTCGCCGGTCACCTCTTCGATGATCGGATTGACATACATGGAAATGGTGTTGGAATTGATCACGTGCGGGATGACACGCAGGGTAATGTTGACATCGCGGTAGGTAAAGGTCACTATATCGCCCTGGCCGCCGACACCGCGGTTGATTTGCGGAATCGGGAAGGTCGTGCCGACCGAGATATCTGATGGCTCGTTATCCATGGCCACGATGCGCGGATTGGAAACAAGGCGGGTGCGCGTGTTTTCTTTGAGGTAATTGATCACAGCGCCGAACTGGCTGGTGTTCAGAGTTCCCAACTGGATCGTCCGGTTTTTGTTCGGCAGCTCGGTTCGCGAGGAATACTCCAGCAGTCCCCCGCTTTCCAGCAACTGCGCGTCATAGATATCCAGCTTCAGTGCCTTTGTCCAGTCGATGCCGATGTTGCTGTTATCCAGCGGCGAAACTTCGATCAACCTGGCTTCGATCATAATCTGCGGCACGGCAACATCGAGCTCGGAAACGAGCTTGTCGATCGCCTTGAGATTGGAAGTAAAATCAGTGACGATCAACACACTGGAGCGCTGCCAGTAGCGTTTTTCGCGTTCCGGTGGTGCCTGATCATTGACTTCATACACATCCTTGCGATTGTGGAAGCCTGTGGCCAGCACCTTGATCTTCCCCTCCGTGGAGATAAGCTCTTCTACGGCCTGCTTGAGGTTATGCGCATCGATATAATTGAGACGATAGACGCGCGTTTCCATCTCATCGAGGTTGAACGTATTGGCAGGCTTGACCAGCAGGATGCCATTTTCGAGGATATACTTGTAGCCGTTCGCACGCAGGATGCTCTCCAGCGCCTGCTCCAGGGTGACGTTGTGCAGGGTCACCGTGACCCGGCCGCGCACGCTGTCGCTGGCCACGATGTTGAGCGAGTTCTGCCGTGCAAACAGCCGCAGCACGTTGGCGATATCCGCATCGCGAAAATCAGCGGTGATACGCGCGCCGTTACTCAATTTTCTGAAAAAAGCCCGGGCCGAAGGCTTTGGCGCCTCCTCAACAGCCTCGGTCGCCGACTTTTCATCCTCCTGCCTGTCCGCCTCCCTGCTCACTTCGATAACCAGCATGTTGCTGTCGTCGATGGAAAAAATGGAATATCTGCCCCCACCCGCGTAGCGCAGAGAGATTTTCACAACCGGCGGGTGTTCCATCCAGCTCCTGATATCGAGACGGGACGCCAGTGCGGGAGGCACCAGCCGGCTACTGTCCGCAGGTAAAACAGCATCGCGCAGATAGACGAGAATTGCATCCGGGTCCTGCGCTGTCGTGCTGGTGTAGCGCACCGGCTGCGAGCATAAAATTTCGATACGCTCCCGTTTGCCGAGGTCCGCATAACGAATTTCCAGTACCTGCGCCTTGTCCGCAGCATGCAGCGAGGTGATCAGCAAAAATTTAAAAACCAGATATCGTGCTTTCATTCTTTTCATCCTGATGCAGGTACAGTGTCAGCATTTCCGTCCCCCTGCGGGCGATGACCCGGTCCGGGAAAATTTTCAGCACTTCGATACCACCCTGCTTATCGCCGACGCCGAGAATCCAATCCCCGATGAGCGCAAGCGGTGTTTTGTTTTTCCAGACGATGCCGGTCAGGCTCAACGTCGCGGTCGAGTCTGCCGTGCTGTCCTCTGCTTCGAATTTGAGCGCCCCTTCAAAAGGATCCCGTCCCCACGTTTCATAGCTCACGACCGGCTTCCATTCTTTCAAACGTTTGCGCAGCTCGGTATCAGAAATCTGCTCACCTTTGACGACCGGGCGTACTGCCGGCGCCCGCCGGCTGCTTTTGTTCACTGCCGGCTCGGGCTTCTTCGCGCAAACGAACTGATTGAACACGAAAAACATGGCGCTCACCAGGGTCATTGCCGCGAGAATTTTTTCCCGTTTCTGCATCTATTCCACTTTATCCATGAATTAGCATCACTCACAAGATTCCGGGCTGCCGGGACGAGGTGTAAAAAGCTGAACTGAGTTTGGCTGAGGCGTCAACCTGCAGCATGAGGGCAGACAGGAGAATTAAATCTGCTCGTTCTGGCTAAACCTCCTGCCGAGCCTTGCGCAGGAAAAGCCTTCCATATAATATAAGTCGCACGCGCGGGTAGCTTTCCCGTGTCATAGCCAGGTCCATCCGCACGACCGAAAATAAAAACCGCTGGCGATCTAATTTGCCGACAAACTCTCCGATGGCACGATAACCACCCTCGAGCTGTATCTCCACCGGCAACACGGCGAGTGAGGTGTTGTCGCTCCCCGACTGGTTCAGCAGCAGCTCATCGAATTTCGGGTACAGGGCAAAAATCTCCAGGCCATGCCGGCGGCCGAGCCGGGCGATCTGCTTCAGTATCGACGGAATTTTCTCGCGCGGATACAAGCGGCGCTCCAACCGGGCTACGCTGTCCTCCATCACGCTGATCCGGCGGCGCAAATCATCAAACTGCTGCAACTGCGCCGTGGCCGCCTCGACCTGCTGAAAAACCGTATTGATCTGATTCTGCAATGTCTCCAGACGAACCTGATTCGGCTGGATCAGCCAGGCATACCACGAAGCGCTGATGGAAAACAGCACGCCGCTGAAAATCAGGATATTGCGTTTTGCATTTTTCATATCATTCTGTCCGCGTGCGCCTTTCGGGCTGTACTGCAGGGGCTGGTTTCAGTAATAACACTGCACGACAAACTGGATGGTGCCGTCAGCCCGGGTTTCCCGGTTCTTGATCTGAATTTTCTGAAAATATCCCGACTGCTCGAGATTTAACAAAAAGGCGGCCAGGTGCGCGCCTTCCAGTGCCTGGTCCGGGAACGCCACGCCGCTGATGGTGATGCGTTCAGTGCCCGGGGGCTGCTCTTCCCTGGCTTCGCCCTCCGCAGCCTCGCTGAGCACGACCGGCTCGATGGTGATCGAGGTCAGCGCCAGGTTGCTGTTGACCAGATGGGATAGCGCCTGCAGATGCGTTTTGGCCGTGGTGTTGACAAAAATTTCCGACTGATAGCCATCAGCCACTGCCTGCAGAGTTTCCAGCCGCTTCTTGAGCGCCATGTACTCCTTCTGCTTGGGCACCAGCCGTTGGTACTCCTGCTGCAACCGCTGCAGGTCGGATGAGAAACGATTGAGTTGCAGTGTAAAATACGCCGTAACCATACCCAGGGTGAGCACCGTTGCAGCCGCAGCATAGCGCAAAAACTTCCTCACTTTGCGGATGCGGTGTGCCCCCTTCATCTCCTCGGGCAGCAGGTTCAGGCTGTCGCTTTTATCCAGCGCCAGACCGAGAGCAACCGTAAAATGCGCTGCCTGCCGCACGGCCGGCGCCTTCTCCTGCCATTTTTTAACCCCGGCGACCTCGAACGGGTTGAGCACTTCCACCTGCTGATCCAGCACAGCAGCGACATGGTCGATCAAATGACGGACGCGCGCACCGCCCCCGCTGAGAAAAACAGCATCAAAACCCGCTGCCTTGAACTTGTCACGGTAGTAATCCACCGAACGCCTCACCTCGCTGGTCAGACGGTCGATGACGGTGCGGACATTGGCGCCGATATCCTCCATCTTCCTCTCATGCCAGCGCGGATCAGGGTCCGTGTCCAGGGGCAGGCCGAGCTCGTCGAACAGCTCTCTCGCCTGCCGGCGGTCCCAGCCTCCCTGGGCTCCCATCAAGCCAGTGCCATTACAAAATGCTTCGAACAGATCATCGGCAGCGGTGCTGAACTCGCGGTGAAACTCCAGCCGCCCCTGATTGATAAACACCATGTGCGTGCTCTTCGCCCCCACTTCGATCACCAGCACGCGCTGGCGCAGCAGCGTCTTGCAGTGGCAAATGACGTTGCGAATCGCAACCGGGATTCCGGTAATTTTAGCGGGAATCACACCGAGCTCATGGTACAGAACGAGATAATCATCGACCACCTGCCGCGGTGTCGCCAGCGTGGCTATCTCGATCTTCTCAATCTTGCCTTCGCGGGTGGTGCCGAGCACCTGGAAATCCAGCGCCGCATCTTCGACTTCAAAAGGCAAATCCTTACGCGCAGCCCAGGGAACAGCCTCGCGCAGCTCCTTTTTCGACATTTTCGGCAGCGCGATGCGTTTATAGATCACTTCCAGTCCGGAAACAGCACCGACCACCCAGTCCGTACTTTTGAAACGGCCACGCAGACGTGCGGCAGCATGCTTCAGCTTTCTGCTGATCTTTTCCTGGCTGTCCTCGACCTCTTCGATACCGTGCAGCTCTTCGATCAGAGCACTTTGCAACTGCAAAACACCGCTGGCTGTACTGCGCAGACCGACATACTTCAAAAATGCACTGCCAACGTCGATACCCGCGGATAATTGCTGGTGCAATAAAATCCCCATGGCTGCGGTCAAAGAGGCACCGGCAGCAGATTCCTGCACAGGTGGCTGTGCCGGCGCATCTGTCTGCGGCGATGCCTGCCCGGGTACGGGCTGCTGCTCTTCGCCCTCGCCAACGGGCGCATCCTCGGTTGAAAAAGAGTACTCTGCCTGCGAGGCAAGCGGCGGGAGCTGCTCGTGCTCATCTGTAACACCGGCGTCTTCAGCAGGTTCTTCAGCGCTCAGCACACCCGGCATATCAGCGGGAAAACCCGGGTCCGGCACCAGGGCATCAGAAGAGAACTCGATGATAATATCCTGATCAGCCTCGTTCGGGTCGTTCTCTGAATCTTCTCTGGCATCAGAGGGCGTGTCAGCGCTTTCCGGCTTTTGTAAAAAAGCAAAAACGCCCTCGAGATCGTAGTAGTGCTCTTCCTCATCGGACGTTTGCCTGCGCTGCTCGAGAAGAAAACGGATGTCCTCGAGGCGTTCTGAATGTTCTTTTTCCATGCCTACAATATCGGCGACAGGAAAAGCTCATCCACGGAAGTTAACGGAAATTTATTCTTTTTTAACCGGATAAAAGCAGAAAATTCAACAGGCGGGCGGATATCAAAGCGGGCGAGGGGGTCTTCCTGCAGCAGGAGTTTTTCCGGCGGGCCATCGAGAGCGATTTTTCCCTGATGCAGGACGATGAGACGGTTGCTGAACAAAGCCTCTTCCGGATGCTGGGTGATATTGATCAGCGTGTGCGGAGTATTTGTGCTGGCGTGATGAAAAAGATCGAGCATGGCCTGCATCAGCGCCCGGCGATGGCGCATATCGAGGACTGCGGCGGGTTCGTCAAAAATAAGATAGCGCGGCTGCATCACCAGAACCGAGGCAATGGCCAAACGTTGTTTCTGGCCACCCGAAAGCTGATGCGGCGCTTTCATGCGTGCAGATTCGAGATCGAAACGCGCGAGCATTTCAGCAACCCGCGCTCGCATAACTTCGCGTTCCATGCCGAGATTTTCAAGCCCGAAAGCGATCTCCCGCTCCACCGTCGTAGAGACGAACTGGTGATCCGGATTCTGAAAAACCATTCCAACCCTGCGCCGGATTTCCAGGATTGCCTTCGGGTCATCAGGCCTGACAGCGACGTCATCAACACATACGCTTCCCGAGGTGCTGAAAATCAAACCATTGCAAAGCCGTGCGAAAGTGGTTTTTCCGGAACCGTTTGCCCCCATGATGGTAACGAACTCCCCGGGCCGGATACGCAGAGAAATGCCATCGATTGCAGTCTTGGCCTGGCCGGAAACATTATTGTACACAACAGTTACATCGTCGAATGTCAACATGGTTTCGTTCGGTAATGGTGATCGCGAATCATAGTTGTCAGGTTGCCTTTTGCAAATATCCCGACTTTTCGCGGGATACCAATTTAGGAATTTTTCAGTTTTAAAACAGGCAATTTACCTGAATGAGTCACCTTTTCATTTCTCTCTAACCGCTTCCCCTCTCGCCTGTCTCTCGTCACACCGCTCCCGCGGTGTGACGCCCCTGTTGCCGCTCCTGCGGCAGTACACAAGCGGAAAGAGAGACATCCCACCCCGAAAGCCAGCACCCACGCCAGAACCGTCATTCCAGTTTCCCCACAGGGGCAGGGAATCTCCCGGCCTCTGGCACGTGCCTGAAAAGATGAGACCCCGGCACTACGCCTCTCTCGTCACACCGCTCCCGCGGTGTGACGCCCCTGTAGCCGCTCCTGCGGCAGTACACAAGCGGAAAGAGAGACATCCTACCCCGCAAGCCAGCACCCACACCAGGACTGTCATTCCAATTTCCCCGCAGGGGCAGGGGAGATCCCAGCCTCAGGCACGTACCAAAAAAGATGAGCCCCCGGCACTGCGCCACGCCTGCCCGGAATGACACATACCGGAGTCTGAGCCAGGTCCGGTTTGCTGAGTAACTGGCTCTCCTGAGCCTGCCTGGGGGCAGAACATTTTACTTTTGTGCAGATAATGTCGGCCGACAGGGTTGGGTGGCAGTGACGCGGGAGCGTCATGAGGTACGTCACACCGCAGGAGCGGTGTGACGAGAATACACGTGCCTGTCCCCGGTACTGCGCCACGCCTGGCCGGGATGACGCATGCCGGAGTCTGTGCCAGGCCCGGTTTGCTGAGCAACTGAACACTCGGGAACGAGGGTAGTTAACATAATGATTATTCTGCAATTGTAGAGGTCACAAAAAAGAAGATATCTGTGCTGCTCCGGTAATATGGCAGGCGTAACGCCACCATACAAGAAACCATATTACCATTTCGTCTTTTTTTTCTTTGATTTAATGAGAGATCAATTTATTTTTCGCGCCACAATTATCGGTGTGGGAATCCTGCTTAATTTTATTTCTTATT
>DRLW01000411.1 GCA_011375275.1 Bacteroidota bacterium | reverse complement strand
TGCCATCGGATATGAACGAGCTGAGGGTCAACTGCGGGAAAACAGCCGACACGATCTGCTCGATGCATCCGTACGGATAACGGATCAACTGTCCCAGGCGGCGGTCGATGTCCATGGGCGGGCGCAGGCTCAGGGAGAGCACGGCCCGGTTCGAACCCGGCATCCCTTTATCCGGGAGGTCGAGGGTGAGCTTTTCGCCGGGTGCGATCTTATAATCCGTGCTTTCGACCAAAAGGGGAGAGGAGGCCCGGACCTCGATGTCGGTACTGGTGCGCCAGGCAGCCCGCGCCGAGCGCGCGATGAAGGTGATTTTTGCCTGGCCGATGGCCTCGCGTGCCTGCAGGGTAAACGAAACATCTTTCTCGCTGCGTTTGTCGAAATTCAGGGTGTGCCGTGCCGGGCTGAGCAGCTCGATGGGGCCGTCGAGTTCGATGGCGAGCTCGACTTTGCCGATACCGTCACGCATGGTGAAGATCGTCACCGGAACACTGATGCTGTCGCCAGGGCCGAGCACGCGCGGCAGAGAAGGCACCAGCATCACATCTTTTTTTACCGGCACGGTTTTGTCCGCGTGCCCATATCGGTCGCGGTTGGCTGCGACGGCCATCACCCGCACGGCCCCGATATAGTCCGGCATGTCGAAATCGAGTGTGAGCCGGCCGTTTTCGTCGGTCATCAACGGCCCGCGAAAGAGGGAAACCGGCTTGAAGCGTTTGGCTTTACGCGCTTCCTCCGGCGCCCTGTCGTTAAAATCGAGTGCTGCCATCCGTTCTGCTGCGAAATCACCTCCGATGGAAAACGTACGGAAGATATCCCCCTTGTTGGCACCGAGAACAAAGGAGAAAAGGTCATAAGTCTGCACGCCGAGGCGGACTTTTTTATAGAAATGCCTCCAGGGTTCCGGGGTACGAAAGCCGGTGAGGGCGAGCAGCCCCTCATCGACGACAGCAACAGTAACCTGCGCCGGTTTTTTATCTGCGGTCTGGAGCTCAACCCGAAACGGTTCACCGGATTCCAGCTCATCGGGCAGGGAGAGAACCAGCTCCTGGCGCGTTGTGCTGTCCACGACCATCAGCGGAAGGATGCCGTACATGCGCAGGGGGCGATCGTTTGCGGTTCGGCTGTGCGGCTGGATGATCGATACCGCAGCGTACACGTTGGGCAACATCCCTGAAGTGATCGGAACTTGTATCTGCATTTCACCGTCACGCGGTGATGGTTTTAAAATCCTGCGCTCGAGCACCTCATCACCTTTCTCCAGAGAGAAAAACACCGTGCCCTGGTCTGGCGCGAGAAATGAAACTGTCGCCGTCTGTCCGGGAGCATAGCTGGTTCGGTCTGCTTTCAGGGTGAGATTGCCGGCATCTTTCATCGACTGCGGCGCAGCGCCCCACGGCCAGGATTCGATGAAAAAAGCAGCGCGGTGGCCATCATCTTCCTGCAGCTCGATGAGGTACTGTCCTTTCTGCTCCGGCGTGAATGGAATCTTCAACGGTGCTGTTGCAGAGATCAGTGTCCGTTCCTCGAGCAGGCGCGTCTCGGAATCCGTACGGAATTTCAATCGGAAATCATCAAAGGAATCATACTCCCACCACCAATAGTCCCGCCCGCGGTAGATGCGCAGGCGCAGCTCGCGGCCGGCAACCGGTTCCCCCCAGGTGTCGAGCAGCACTGCCTGCAGTTCGAGTTCCTCACCGGTATTGGCATAGCCCCAGTTCAGGTCCGGCTTTTTCAGCCCAACATAATAATCGAATGGATGGATGCGCATGACCTGCGAATAGGTGTTGGGGCGCCCCCCTTTTTCGAGTACAGTGGCGGAGATTTTTGCCTGCATGACCGACGGTGCCTCAGCCATGTCCGGCAGCGCCCAGCGCACGGTGGCTCTGCCCTGCTGGTCGAGTTTGCCGCCAAAAATAGTCAGGGTTTTGGCAGGATACTCCACCGTCTCGTTGCGAAAACTGTAGCCGGGCCAGCCCTCGGGGCTGAACTCCGCGGGCGCCAGCGTTACTGTCGCCGATGCATCCAGTCCGGCTGCGGGGTTGCCGAAGAGCCAGTTGCTGATCACGCTGAAGCGCAGCTCGCGATCGTTTTTGTGCAGCTCGCTTTTTTCTGTCTCGATGCTGACTTTCAGCCGTTGCGGAGCCACGGTTTCGATGCGTACTCTGTGTTGGAATGTCCGGCTGCCGGCGTTGATTTCAGCACGCCAGATCCCGGTCGGTGCATCGTCTGCTGTGCTCAGGGCAAATGAATAAAAACCGTCGCGCGCACGGCGCTGCACGGCTTCAACGATCAATCGGTTGCGCGGATTGTACAACCGGAGTGAAAGGGGGTGGTCTTGCGGAAAGCTGCCCTCCGCAGTGCGCACGATGACTGACAGGTTGATGTCATCACCTGGCCGGTACACACCTCTTTCGGTATAGATAAATGCGTTGAGACCCTCTGCTGAACTCTCGACACCGCCTGTCTCGAATGTGGAATTATTCCACGCCATTTCATTGAGCTTGAGCACACTCTGCTGCTCCCCCAGCTCTGCCAGAACGTAGAGGACATCCTGCCTGATTCCGGACAATGTGACCGTGCCCTCAGAACCGGTGGTGCCGGCAGCCAGCTCCTGGTTCTGCAGGCTGCGCAGGCTGATCCGAACACCACTGATGGGCGCTGCATCCTCAATGTTCGTGGCCAGGATGAGATAGTCCTCTCCGGCTTGCTTCAGGGTCAGGCCGATATCGCTGAGCAGTATGGGTTTGTACACCGCGCCGTGGGCATATACATAGCCGGGGGAAAGCGGGTTGCTGTAGTAGTCCGGCCCGTAATAGTATTGTTGCCGGACTTCATCTCCCTGGCCGTAAAGCATGTCATCGCGGCCAAAGGACAGTTTGACCAGGTAGAGCCCGCGCTCGTTTTTGCCCAGCAAAGGGGCCAGGTTCAGCTCGTGCTGGAGCCATTTGTTGCGCGTGTCGCCGATGAGCAGGGTATCCTGTGCGACGATGACCCCAACCCGGTTGACGTACATGTTATTGAACGACCGGTTGCGTGTGCGGCGGCTGTCGAGCTGTTCTGTTTGCAGAAACTGGCCGATGTTTGATTCGAATACGCGTTTGATTTCGACATAAACCCGTTCGAGATTCAGCGTCTGGAAGCGGAGCCTGCGTTTGTTGGCAGCGGGCAGAATGACGCCATC
>DRLW01000410.1 GCA_011375275.1 Bacteroidota bacterium | reverse complement strand
ACTGAAGAAAAAACCATCGATGAAGTGGTGCGGGCCGTAGCTGAGCTGGCCAAACACCACTATGGCGCGCTGATCGTGATGGTGCGCAATACGGGTTTGAAAAACGTGCTCGAAAGCGGTATGCTGTTGCAGGCAGAAGTTTCGGCCCCGCTGCTGGTCTCTATTTTCAACCCCCGTTCCCCCCTGCACGACGGAGCTGTGCTGATTCAGGATCGCGTGATCGAAGCAGCCAAGTGCATTCTGCCATTGAGCCAGGATGCCAAGTTTGACAACTCCCTGGGCACGCGGCACAGAGCCGGGCTGGGTATCTCCGAGGAGTCAGACGCGTTCGTGATCATCGTTTCCGAGGAGAGTGGCAAAATCAGCGTGGCGCTGCAGGGTGAATTGATCCGCGATGTCAGTGAAGATCAGCTCCGCGATATGCTGCAGCAAGCTATGAACATCACCCGCGGTACAGGCACAGCCGAGAGCTGATACGCTGAAGCCGGCGAGGGCGGCGGTGAGAATCCGGCGTTACCACCAGGACAAAATACCCACACAAAGAAAACCTGAAAGTCCCCACCCACTGTAAGCCCGCTGCGTTGACAAGCGCTATCCCATCCTGTTTGCCGGAAAAATTCAATTTTTTATGCTGCGTGAATTCCCCGCGGGTATGAATTTTTCAGAATACTCCTGCCGGTCTTTTTCCTGATTACTGAATCGTTGCCCTCTTTCATCCTCACGGCGTACCGCACGGACGGAATGCTGCGCATTCCAGTGATGTGCCATCTCCTGTTTCCAAATTTGTTATTTGTACTCTGCTGATACAGAAGGCCTCTGTGCCTGCCTCTACTTTGTCGCGTTTTCCCGCCTTTCCCCTGCCTGTGGCCCGGATTGAGAGTTCTTAGACGCTGGCACCGTTTTTGAAATAGCCGGGCCGCTGATTTTCCATGAATTCATCCAGAGAACACACATCAGGGACGTGCAACAGTGGAACACATTCAATCTTCGAACGGACTTCGAAACGACCTCAGCAGTTCCGTTCTCGGGCTGGTAAACGGCAGTGCCGGAGTAGCCTCCTCCGAGACGGTTCAGAAAAAAAACAGAAAAATCCAGCCTGGTTCGCAAGCAGCCAAAATGCTGGATCTGGTGCAGGAAGCAGTTTGTGTCCTTTCGCCATCGCGGCGGGTTTGTTTCTGGAACACTGCTATGGAAATGCTCACAGGTGTCAGCAAAGCCGATGCCTGCGGGAAACCGGTTTTTGACCTCTTGCCACACTCCTTCCAGGAGCATCTCATCCCTCATCTCGAACAGTTTCTCAAAGACGGCCAGACTGTGGACGGAGAATTCCGGCACAGCTTCCGGGGCAATGATTGCTTTGCCTTTCGCTATCGGCTCACCGAATTTCCCGCCGGCTCTGTGGAAAAGCTGATCATGTTGTCTTTTATCGACACCACTGATGGCCACCGGCTTTATAAAGAGCGAGAAAAACAAGAGCACCTGGAGACTCTGGGTGTCCTCAGTGTCGGTGTGGCGCAGGAGCTGACAACCCCGCTGGACCAGATCGGCCAGCTCGTCGAGCAGATTGTGACGCTCCTCGGCGAAGGCAGGGCCAGAATGATCCGCAAGCAGCTCGATGGTATCATCAGCCAGAGTTACCGGATTTCTTCGCTGGCGCACAACCTGCTGGCGCTTTCGCATCAGACCGTGCCCCTGCCGGCCCACTTAGACCTGAATGAGCTGGTTCGCGACCTCGTCGATTCGTGGGAGAGCGAAAATGAGGGCAGGTTGTCGTTCACCACGCATCTGAGTTCAAAACTGCCTGTCGCTGTCGGGGATGCCATGCTGCTGCAGTCTGCCCTGCAGAATCTCGTTCGTATTGCCGTACAGTTTTCCAACGATGATAGCGTACCGGTTTTGCGCACGTGCTTTGACAGAAAACACAGCACGGTCTCGTTGGTTATCGAAGATCGCGGCGCCGGGCTGGATAAGCACGAACTCGATCATCTTTTTGATCTGTTCTATGGCGGCAGTAAACTCAGCCCGGGGGCCGGGCTGGCGTTGTTCATCAGCAAGAAAATTATCGAATCGCAGAGCGGGACATTTAAGATCAGCTCAGTGAAAGGCAAGGGAACGGTTTTTACCGTTTCACTGCCTGCCTTGCAGAAGGATGGTCAGAGCGCCTTTACCAAGAGGCGTCTCGCTCTGGCACATTTGTGAGCTGGCTGGGCAGGGGGAAGCGGGCTGTTGCCCGGGTATCCAGTTAACTCAGCAAACCGGGCTCGGCTCAGCCCCCGGCATGTGTCATTCCGGCCAAGCGAAGCGCAGTGCCGGAATCTCATCTTTTCGGGTACGTGCCAGAGTCTGGGAGATTCCGGTCTTCCCCTGCGGGGAAACCGGAATGACAGTTCTGGGGTAGGCACGTGCTGTTGTCAGACGGTCTTGTTGAAAAGATGCATCCGTGCTGAGTAAACTGGATAACCAGATGGCTGTTGCCAAAATAGTTCGGCATCAGCGAGCGGATATTGATAGCAGCAGATTCGGTGTGTTTGCAGGAGTGATGTGTACGACCAATTCATGTACTTTAAGGAGGGTAAATGTTCAGTAACACGTTTTTTAAAAAGATGCTCGCGGGCATGGTTGTGCTCACGGTTTTTGCCAGCTTCACCCAGGCTCAGACCCGTTCGAGCGCAAGCCAGTCACGGCAACAGGTAGATCGATACGGCCTCACGGCAGCGGCACGCACAAAATTAGCCGGAGCTGCCTATTCATTGCTCGGTGCCGACAAGGAAACGCTGTTGCTGAAGTCTCGGGCCGTGCGCCTGCTGGCTTTGGACAGCAGCAGTCCGAAGGTTGGTGTATTTGTCAGGGGAAAAGTAACGCGAGCGCAATTGGAGGCGATCCCGGGAGTTGAAGTCCGTTCCCGCTTCGGCGAGCTGTTCACCGTGACCGTGCCGATCGATGCCCTGCCTGCTCTGGCTTTGCTGCCGGATGTTATCTCGGTCACACCGGCACGCAAGCTGTATCCGGAAAACGACTCTGCCCGTACAGATTCGCGTGTGCCGGAAGTCTGGCAGCGCACCATCAGCACACTGCCGAGTTACGCAGGCTATAGCGGCAAGGGTGTTATCGTCGGCGTCATCGATACCGGAATCGATTGGGATCACGGTGATTTTATCGACGATGCAACCGGGCAGTCGCGTATTCTCAGCATCTGGGACCAAACCCTGACGGCTCAGACCGGCGAGAGCACGCCTGCCGGCTATGCCTATGGAGTGGAATATACCCGCACACATATCAATGATGAAATCGACGGCACGCCTGCCGGGTATGTCCGCAGTCAGGATACCAACGGTCATGGTACGCACGTCAGCGGCACAGCGGCAGGGGATGGCTCAGATACCGGCGATGCCAGTTATGCACCGGCTTATACGTACACCGGTATGGCACCAGAAGCAGACATCATCATGGTCAAATACGGCGGTGGCGGCTTTGAAGATGTTGTCGCCGATGCGATCGATTATATTTTCTCCAAAGCTGCTGCCGAGGGGAAACCGGCTGTGATCAACATCAGTCTGGGGACACATTTCGGCGCTCACGACGGCACCTCACCGCTGGAGATGGCGATCGACAATGCTGTCGGGCAGGGGAAGGTGATCGTTAAGTCTGCCGGTAATTCCGGTACGACTGCAGCAGATGCAGAGTACATCCACGCAGAAGGAACCGTCGGAGTGGGCGACACGGCAGTCGTCGAGTTTACCGTTCCGAGTTATACCGAGCTCCCCGGTGCCGGAAATGATTACATCCTGCTGGAAATGTGGTATCAGGGGCAGGATAGTTTGAAGGTCGAAGTGATCCGCCCGAACGGGACCTCATCCTCTGCGACGACGGGCAACTCAGTCGGATCGATTAACTCGGATGGCTATATCGGCCTGTTTAATGCAGATACCGGCCCGAACGCCAATAACGGCGATAACAACTGCTCGATCGAAATCTGGGATCAGTCGCTCGCCGGGGCTCCGGCAGCCGGCGTGTGGACTGTGCGTGTGATCGGCGATGCTGTCAACGAGAGCGGCCATTTTGATGTTTGGATTGCAGGCATCAACCTGGGAGCTGCCGGAACAAAAGCCTGGTTTACCAAAGGGTGGGATGATGATGAAATTGTCTCTATCCCCGGCACTTCATCGGGAGGAATTACCGTCGCTGCCTACAGCACCAAGACCACATTCGACTCCCAGGATGGCAATACCTATACATATACCAGCGCAGTGCTGCATGACCTTGCGGATTTCAGCAGTTACGGTGTGCGCACGGATGATGGCGGCAGCGGCCTGCTGACAGCGCAAAAGCCGGATATTGCCGGTTCCGGGTTTGGAGTGATCTCAGCCCTGTCGACAAACTCCGGCTGGGTCGGTTCGATCGAACAAAATCGCGACCTGACTCACCTGATCATGTCCGGCACCAGCATGAGCTCTCCTCATGTGACCGGCATGGCAGCTTTGCTTCTGCAGCAGAATCCTGACTACACGGCAGCACAGATCAAGGATTTGTTGAAGCGGCATGCCAGGACCGATGCCTACACCGGGAGCACACCTTCATTCAAGTGGGGAGCAGGCAAAGCAGATGTGTTTGCGGCTGCAGGAGGCACCACTCCGCCCGCGGCGGTCAGCGGCCTGAATGCGGCATCGGGCTCAGTTAAACTCTCCTGGAATGCGGTGACGGCTGATACCTCGGGAGACCCCGAGTACATCAGCGAGTATATCATCTATCGCTCGACCACGCCCTTTTTTACCCCAACTCCGGCCGATTCCATCGCCTCGACGACAGCAACCACATGGACAGATACCAGCGCCCTGGCTGTCGGTGACACGAGCAAGCAGTATGTTTATACCGTCATAGCTGTCGATGATTTCGGCAACCGTTCTGCTGTGGGCGGCTATGCTGGTGAATATGACAACAAGCTGGTCAAAAACACCAGCTCGACGAGCAGCACGTTTATCAGTGTTGTTTTT
>DRLW01000409.1 GCA_011375275.1 Bacteroidota bacterium | reverse complement strand
TGAGTACCCCGGGAGGGCACTTAATTTTCCTGCAAACGAATGCGCACATTGCTCGGCGCCCGCGGCGGTGAGCGGTCCGGTTGCGGCTGGTTATCGCCTGCCTGCAGGTCTCCGGCAAAAAATGTCGTGATACTCCGGCCGGAGACGCGATAGCTGAAACGCCCGTTCTGCAGGGTTATGGCACCGGTATTTCTGCCGTTGACCTGGGAGCTGAATTCATAGACCTGCATCTCTCCACTATCGCCTGCAGAGAGTGTGACTGCAATTTGGCGCGAGCTGCTTTCCTTGTTGATGACGATGATGGTCGTGTTGCCGTTTTCATGCCGGTAAGCTGAAACCAGCACGTTCTGGTTCGATGACTGGCTGCGAACACGTACCGAACCTGAGGTGATAAAGCGGGAGAATTGCCGCATAGCGTAGTATTTCGGGCTCGGGTTAGGCTGGCCGTTATCGGGATTGATATAGATCAGCCGCTGTGCAGCCGGCCGGCCGCCGTATGCCTGCGTGGGGTGAAAGTCGTATAGTTTCCACCAGGTCCAAACCTCGACGCCGGCGTGCACCAGGGCGTTGTGCAGGTGCTGCCCCAGGGCAAGCCCTTCATCAAACGTGTCCGCCCGGCTGATATCCCCTCCGGAAGACTGCAGGTTGGAAATCTCTGTCTGCCACGCTGGTTTGCCGCGCTCGCGCGCCACGCGCCCAACCTCCTGCAGCCGCCCGATCTCCGGGTAGTCGTTGAAAAAACGAGGGTAGTGGTGGAAGGCAAAAATATCGATACTCGCCAGCCTGTCGTCCGGAATCCAGTTGGTGCCGAAAAATTCAGCCTTGGGGTCTCCCGGTTCCGGCCCGAAGATCTTCGTCGTCAACCCCTCACGAATCAGCCGCGTTTTGACGATGGGCAGCAGAGCGCGATATTCCTCCGGTCTGGCCTCTGTGTGCGCATAGCCGACGAAGAATTCCGGCTCGTTGTACAGGCTGATGTAGTCGATTTCGATGCCCAGGCGGGCACGGTAGGACAGGACTGTGCCGGCGATCATTTCGGCATATTCCTCGCGCAGCTCCGGCTTGATCCGGCCGCCGTAAACGCTTTGCGAATCCTTGAGCCAGGCTGCCGGCGACCAGGTTGACATCAGCAGATGCCGGACGCCACGCTGCCAGAGCTGTTGCAGTGCGTAGATGTCAACGTTGACCTCGCCGTCGTATTTGCCGGTATCATTTTCCCGCCAGGAGATTCTGTACGGGTCAAATCTGGACAAATCCAGCCGTTGCGGATCGTTGTTGTCATTCTCAGCCTCGATGCCGGCAGGAAAGGGCAGACGCAGATAACGAATGCGCAGATCATTGGCGAGCAGATCGAAAAGACGTTCTTTGTTGGCCTGGGAATATTTTTCCCATTTCAGCCACCACGGGATGATTTTCAGAAAACCGCCAAAGCCTTTGACTGTCTGATATCGGGTGCCGGTGTCGATGTCGATGGCCACTGTCTGTGCGCGCACGGACAGGGCAGAGAGGAAGAGCAGTGTCGTGAGTAAGATCGTCGTCGGTTTGTTCATATTCCAGGCCCTGTGCTGTGATCGCTCCTCATCCGTGAGGTGATCGGTCAGCTCCGTATACCGGGCAGGCGGATGAATTATCAGGATGCAGTGCAAGACCTGCCCGGTTTCGAAGCATTGCCGCCCTGTCTGCAATTTTTATTCCTGCAAGTGGAATTGACTGTGGCTCAGCAGAGTTTTGCCTGAAATCGTGCAAAATTTTCATAAGCCGCGGCCCCCTGCCGGCGCGCAAAACAGATCGGAAATACAGTATTGTAGTTGGCTGTTCGGGTTTTTACCGTTTCCCCCTCAAACCGTGTGGGTCAAATTGTACCGCGACATTCATGTCGCGCGGGACGATAGTTTTCGTTCTTCAGGCTGGTTTTGGGGCGCTGGCCGGGACGCGACATAAATGTCGCGGTACGGATGGTATCGTCAACAATCCCAAAAATTGGGCCGATCTGGCTATCCATTTAACTCAGCTTGGTTGCTTTTTTTCAGCCAGCCTGCTAGAGCACGGCACGTGCCAACCTCAGAACCGTCATTCCGGTTTCCCCGCAGGGGAAGACCGGAATCTCCCAGACTCAGGCACGTGACCAAAAAGATGAGATTCCGGCACGGCGCTTCGCTTGGCCGGAATGACACATGCCGGTATCCGGGCCAGAGCCCCGTTAGCTGAGTTAACTGGATACCCGGGTTGGGCCGAGGATAACTATCTTTTTTACAACCCTCAACACCGACCGGATTTGCAGAACGATAATTTCCCAACCCCACAATCTGAGGAGATGAAATGCTGTTGTTGAACCGAGCGCCGTGGCCGCGGGAGAATCCTGCTGTTGTCGGTGTGCTGGTAGATATTCGCAGCTTGTACAATGTCGGCGCGATCTTCCGCGCTGCTGACGGCGCTGGAGTGGGAGGGCTTGTGTTGTGCGGCATTACCCCGGTCCCGCCGCGCAATGAAATACGCAAATCTGCTCTCGGGGCGGAAGAGAGTGTGCCGTGGCGGCAGGAGCAGGAAGTCGGGCAGGCCCTGGCCTGGCTGCGCGAGCGCGGCTACACATTGGTCGCGCTGGAGAAGAATGCGAAGAGTACCGAGCTATATACCCTGGAGCTGCCGGAGAAGGTCGCGCTCATCGTTGGGAACGAGTACTGGGGACTGCCGGAAGAGGTGCTGACCGCCTGTGATGTCGTCAGCCATCTTCCGATGCGCGGCCAGAAAATTTCTCTCAATGTCAGCGTGGCCTTTGGTATCGCAGCTTATGAAGTGTGCCGCCGCCTGTTGTGAACCGCGCCGGAGCGTGCGTAGTGCGCGATTTATCGCGCCCGCAAGAGCCGCCAATTCATCGGATTGGCCCTGTGAGATGCAGCTCTGAGAGAGATAAAAAGGGTATTTGGGGATGCGTCCCTGCCTGGGTGGCAGTGACGCTGGAGCGTCGGGAGGGACGTCACACCGCCGTCACACTGCAGGAGCGGTGTGACGAGAGGAAGAGTCTAGAATTTTTTAATAC
>DRLW01000408.1 GCA_011375275.1 Bacteroidota bacterium | reverse complement strand
ATTCCGGTGGTCATAGCGGAGGGGCAACACCTCTTCCCATTCCGAACAGAGAAGTTAAGCCCTCCAGCGCCGATGGTACTGCCCCGGAGACGGGGTGGGAGAGTAGGTCGCTGCCGGAAATAATTTGATAGACAACATAAGGCTCCCCTGCGGGAGCCTTTGTTGTTTGTACCCCTGCCTGGAATTGCCTGCCTCACAGTGTGCCCGCAAATAGGAAATCCGGCTTCGGCGTGGAAAGATCAGCGGGCCTGGGTCCTGCTGTTATTTTCCCCGAAAAGATATTTCTTGTGAGCCTGTGGACACGGACGATCTTCATTGCTTTTGTGAAACCATTGTCTTATTTTAGCCATCAATTCGATGTCATTCAGGCTGGAACGGCCAAGCATATTTATGCGCATCACCCTGCCCACCGTTACCTGCCATCAATACATAGCACGGATGTACCATGTGCCCTGAACTTTTTCATATTGGTCCCTTCCCCATACGCAGCTTCGGCCTCATGGCCATGCTCGGCTTTCTGATCCCCATGTTTATCATGCGCAAGGAATTTGCAAGGCGCAGCATCGATCCCGAGCTGGCAAATAATATCATTACAGGCGCCATCATCGGTGGTTTCCTCGGCGCACGTTTATATTTTATCATAGAACATTGGAACGACTTTCTGCTGCGGCCGTGGGATTATATTTTTTCCGGCGCCGGGCTTGCCTGGTATGGTGGTTTTATCGGCGGGACGCTTGCCGTCTTTCTGGTTATTCGCATGAGCGGAGCTTCTGCCATGCGCGTTGTCGATGTTGTCGCTCCTTTGCTGATACTCGGTTATGCCATCGGACGAATCGGTTGCCAGCTCGCCGGGGATGGCGATTATGGCCCGCCTTCAGACTTACCCTGGGCCATGGCTTATCCCAATGGTGTTATCCCGACTGATGTCCGGGTTCATCCAACTCCGATCTATGACACGCTGTTATCTCTCGCTCTCTTCGCACTGTTGTGGAAAAACAGGATGCGTTATCCTGTACCCGGAACCATGTTCGGCCTCTCTCTCGTTGCGTTGGGGATAGAACGTTTCATCACGGAATTTTTCCGGACCTTGCCTAAAATCGCCTTTGGTTGGATGACGATGGCACAGATCATCAGCATCGGGCTCATCCTGGCCGGAATTGTTATCATTTATCAGGTCACAAGCCGCGCAGCGTCCCGGGGCATGCAAAACGATGCCATTGGCACGGAAACCCGAATAATCAATGATGTGAAAAAGAAAAAGAGAAAATAAGCGTGGCCTCGGGGAAATGTATCCCGGAAATTATAATCGAATTTCACATGTACCAGCCCGCAGGAAAAAAACAGGGCTGTGCGACACGAACCCGATTTGTTTCCACATATTTATCATTCTGTGCAAGAAAAGTCGGGATAGCAAAAAGATGTTCGACGAAGTACGTTCTTGTTACTTCTTAATGAAATAGAGTCGAGTTGGATTTTTGCTAAATTTGTGAATCTTTCAGGCTAAAGGTTGATGGAGAAAATTATGGCTGAATTTATAATAGCTTTTATGCTCATTGTGGCTGTTACCGCATATATTGCCTATCCATTTTATCAGGCAAATGTACAGCATATCTCTTTTGAGCAGAATCACCGCGCCGAAGACCTCGAAGCACGAAAAACAGAAATTTATTCTGCGATTAAAGATATCGAGTTTGATTATGAAATGGGTAAATTGTCTGAAGAAGACTTTCTTGCCCTGCGGGAAAAATACAAGGCAGAGGCCATTTCTGTTCTGCGCGAGCTCGACCACCAAAGCCAGGCGAGAAATAAAAAACAACGTCATCATAAAGCACCCAAAGGTCAGCAGCGCTTCTGCACACAGTGCGGAAACGCGTTGCATGTGAAGGATAAATTCTGTTCAAATTGCGGGACTAAAGTGAAAAGCTGATTCTCACCCGAAACAGAGTTGTCCCTGAGCCATGATCGACGTTCGCAACCTGACCAAATCCTTCGGTAATCTCTACGCCCTGCGCGGCTTGAATCTCACCGTGAGCAGGGGGACCTGCCTGACTATTTTCGGGCCCAACGGCGCCGGAAAGTCGACCTTTATCCGCATCCTCGCTACATTATCCAAACCCACCCAGGGAGAAATCCGCATTGAAGGCAAAGATATCTTTGCCGACGCAGAGCAGTATCGCAATCGTCTCGGCGTGATTGCGCATGCCACGTATCTGTACGACGAACTGACCGCGCGGGAAAATCTCGTGTTTTACAGCAAGCTCTACGGCATCCCGGATCGCGATGCAACTGTGAACCGTCTGCTGGATGAAGTCGGCCTGGGCAAACGTGGCAATGATCGCGTGCGGACATTCTCCCGTGGCATGCAGCAGCGACTGTCCATCGCCCGCGCCATGCTGCACAATCCGGACATCTTGCTGCTCGACGAACCCTACACGGGCCTCGATCAGCATGCTTCGGAAATGCTCACAGGCTGGATAATGAAATTGCGCAATGATAAGCGGACGATCATTCTCATTACGCACGACCTTGCACAGGGCCTGGAAGTGGCGGACGAAGTGGCTATTTTTCTGCGCGGCAGGGTGGCCCACAGTGCCGCGGCAGGGGATTTTTCAAATAAGGAATTCCAGCAGCTTTACTTCGAAACTGTGGCAGGTGGGAGGACAAACTGAGTTTCCTGAGCAAAATCATGACCCTTGTTTACAAGGATCTCCTGTCCGAATTCCGCAGCAGGGAAACGATCAGTTCCATGCTGGTTTTCAGCATGTTGGTCGTGGCGATTTTTAACTTTGCCTTTGATCCCGGCAGTGCCTATGCACAGCAGGCAGCGCCCGGCATCCTGTGGGTCGCTTTCACGTTCAGCGGGATCATCGGTCTGAATCGCTCATTTGTCCATGAAGTGGACAAGGGCTGCCTGCATGGTTTGTTGCTTGCCCCTTTTGAACACGGGGCGATTTTTTTCGGCAAAATGCTTGGTAATCTGATTTTTATCAGCATAGTCGAGCTGCTGACACTGCCGCTTTTCGCTGTTTTTTTTAATTTGCAAACACTCCAGGGGCTGCCACAATTGCTTGTGGTTATCCTTCTCACAACTCTGGGGTTTTCAGCAGTGGGAACGCTCTTCAGTGCCATCTCTGTAAATACCAAAACACGGGAGATGATGTTGCCTATTCTGTTCCTGCCCGTTGTTATCCCGATATTGCTTGCAGCCGTGAATGCGACAGCAATGATTTTTGACGGGAAAGGCTGGAACGATATCAGCGACTGGCTGCGGCTGCTCGCTGCTTTTGACCTGATCTTTATTTCCCTGGCTTATCTGACGTTCGGTTTCGTCGTCGAAGAATAATTCCGGTGCCTGATGCTCATCGTGCGCCTTCTGTGCTTGCGCGAAGCGTTTGCTCATGAATAATCGGGTTAAACATACAGGTGATGATATGCTTACAGATTCTAAATCACAAAGGGTGGAAAATGTGCTGGGCCTCCTGCTGTTCCTCGGAATGCTCATGACGTTGTACAATGTCTTCATCTATGCACCCACGGAAAAGTCTATGGGGGATGTGCAGCGCATTTTTTATTTCCATGTCCCCTCTGCTTTTATCGCTTTTCTCGGATTTCTGGTCTGTGCAGGTTACAGTGTCGCATTTTTGATCAAGCGCAATCATCGCTATGATCGTGTCGCCTATGTTTCTGCTGAAATCGGTGTTCTGTTCAGCACAATTGTATTGATCACTGGTATGATCTGGGCCAGGCCCATCTGGCAAACCTGGTGGACATGGGACCCGCGCCTGACAACGATGTTTATTCTCTGGTTCCTGTACATCGCTTATCTCATGTTGCGAAATTTTACGGGTGAAGATGAGCGGGGCGCCCGTTTCGCTGCTGTTTTTGCTATCATTGCTTCGGCTGATGTGCCAATCGTGTACATGTCCATCCGCTGGTGGGGAGACCGCATGATGCACCCGAAACCTGTTTTGATGGGGGACGAGGACAGTGGGCTTGCCCCTGAAATGTTGTATACTTTTCTTTTTGCCCTGGCCGTGTTTTTGATCCTTTATTTCTATCTGATGATGTTGCGCCTGCGTCAGGAACGGACAGCGGAAATTCTCAACAGTATGAAGAAAAACTTAGCTCTCCATGAAGAGTAGTCGTCTTTTTTACAAAACCCAAAGATGGTCAGCGGGATGATCTGGTTCATGTTCTGCACAGGGTTACAAATAAACGCTCATTTATGAGTCAACTGTCAGGTTATCCGCTTAACTCAGCACGCACGGTTGCATCTTTTCAACCAGTCCGCCTGGCGCGCGGCACGTGCCCGAAAAGATGAGATTCCGGCACTGCGCTACGCTTGGCCGGAATGACAGATATCGATATCTGCATCAGGCGCGATTCGCTGAGTGAGCCGGACGTCCATGGTGATAAGTCGAGTCAAACAGAGGAAGGTCTTATGGAAAGCGCTAACTATCTGGAGTATCTTTTTGCCGCTTATACGGTTTTTTGGCTGGTGATTTCAGGCT
>DRLW01000407.1 GCA_011375275.1 Bacteroidota bacterium | reverse complement strand
CCTGCGGTCACTCTGGCCTCAGTCGGACGGGTCGAGCAGGCTTTGCCGTTATTCAAGGAGGTGTTCAAGCGAGAAATCAAATGGGCTGAGCTGGTGCGGCGTCTGCCCGCGGCCGGCCTGCTCCCCAATGATGAGGAACTCATCGAGCGTATTCTCAGCGTGGCACCGCAGGAATAGCTTCTCGCCCGGGTGATGGACTCTTTTGCCATCCTCTCGTCACACCGCTCCGGCGGTGTGACGGCCCTGTTGCCGCTCCTGCGGCAATTCACAAGCGAAAAGAATTACCACATACCCCAAGGAGCTCGTACCTGTACCATGGCAGTTACGGCACATCAGCACTCAGGCACGCTAAAGCGTGCACTACGAACACCTCCCATCTACCATAACTCACTCACCTGTTTTATCTTGATTTTCACAGACGATTTCTCTATTCTCCATGCGTCTTTTTTTGCTGTTCAAAATGCTTTCTCTCTGGGGCTGTCTGATGATGTGGACAGTTTGAAGGGATGAGACGTCTGGTGAACCGATACAGCCGGAAAAATCTCGGCGTAATTTTTCGAACAGTTATCCCGGGCCAGTTCCGGGTATCCTGTTTACTCAGCAAACCGCTCCTTCCCCGAATACCGTCATTTGTCATTCCGGCCAGGCGAAGCGCAGTGCCGGAATCTCATCTTTTCAGGCAGGTGCCGGAGTCCGGGAGATTCCGGTCTTCCCCTGCGGGGAAACCGGAATGACAGTTCGGGGGTAGATACGTGCTGTTGTCACGCGATCTGTTTTGAAAAAATGCAACCGTGCTGAGTTAAATGGATAACCAGCCAGGCCAGCTCATCGAACAAAATCTTTCAACTATCCCGATCGTGCTTATTGCACAGGGCTGATTCTCTATGAATCGGGACAGATAATTTTCGCAGAACTTTTTCAATTCTCCCGAAATTCCGTACGGCGTGTCGCGTACATTTGTAAATAAATCGGGTTAAGTTGCCGAAAGGATGGAATCATGCTGTTCTCGACGGTGGAACGACTGCTGATAACGATTTTTCTCATTTTGACCGTAGCCATCTTTGCCTGGTCTTTTTATCAACGCGTGGCAATCATCCTGAAGGGGAAATCAGACCGTCCGCGCTTGCAGAATATCCCCCGCAGGCTCGCGGTTGCGCTCAAGGAAGTCCTGTTTCAAACCCGGGTTCTCTCCGGCCGCCCGGTAGCCGGCAGCATGCATGCAGCGGTTTTCGGTGGTTTCATCTTCTTCGGGCTCGAAACCATCGACCACTTTCTCAAAGTATATGATATCCACTTTCTGCAACTGCTTTTTGGAGATGCGGTGCCCGTGTATAAGCTCATCGTTTCGATCTGGGCTGTACTGGTCAGCATCGGCATCATCGGGCTGGCGCTGCGCCGCTTCGTTTTCACAAAATTTTCCCCAAACCCTAAATCCTACGAATCCGGCATCGTGGCATTGATGATCCTGCTGCTCATGCTCACCTACCTGTACACCCAGGGCAGCACCTACACACCGGCAACCCAGGCGGCGAAAATCAACTGGTGGTTGCATGCTTCCATCATCATGATCTTTCCTCATCTGATCATCCGTTCCAAGCATTTTCACATCATCATGGCGCCGATCAACATTTTCTTCCGCACCGAACGCCTCGGCGAGCTGGTACCGCTGAATCTGGACATGGAAGCGCTGGAATCATCGGACGAGGAGATCACTCTCGGCCTTGAAACCCTGAAAGACCTGACCTGGAAAGAACGGATGGATTTCCTCAGTTGTGTTGAATGCCGGCGCTGTACGGATAACTGCCCGGCCAACATCTCCGGGCAGGACCTCGATCCGCGCGGGTTTATTCTCAATGGCCGTAAGGCCATCTACGGCGAGGATGACAGCCGGCCGGTAATCGGCACGGTGATCAGCGAGACCGCCCTGGGGCAGTGTACCAGTTGTGGTGCGTGCGAAAATATCTGCCCGGTCGGGATCGAACACCTGCAAGTGCTTACAGGCGCCAAACGCGCGCAGGCCCTGGCTATCGGCACGGGCATGGTCGCAGGAGAATTTCTGGAAACCGTCGAACGCACCGGCAATGCTTTTGGCGAGAAAAAGGCCGTGCGCACGCAGTTGATCGAGGAGCTCGAGATACCCTACTATGAAGCCGGAAAAACCGATTACCTGCTCTGGATGGGCTGTGTCTGGAACTACAACCCCGATGCCCGCGAGGCTGTTGCCTCGATGGTAAAAATTCTCAAAACCGCAGGCACCAGTTTCGGGGTTTTGAAAAATGAAGCCTGCTCCGGCCATCACCAGCGCAGACAGGGCGAAGAAATGCAATTCCAGACCCTGGCCGAGGAGAACATGGACTACATGAAGGGCGTGGAAAAGATCATCTCTCCCTGCCCGCACTGCATGCACACCATTGGCCGCGAATACCCGACCCTCAATGCCGAGTTCCAGCCTGAGGTCGTGCATCACTCCCAGTTTATCACCCGCCTCATCGCCGATGGTGCCATTGCTGTGAAGAAAAACGGCAATGGTGTGGCGACCACATACCACGACCCCTGCTATCTCGGGCGCTATGAAAAAGTGTATCAGGAACCGCGCGAACTCATTCGCGATGCCGGTTTCAACATCACCGAAATGCAGCGGCATGGTGAAAAATCCATGTGCTGTGGCGGTGGCAACGCCGGATTCGTGCGCGAGCAAAATGTCAAAAAACGGGTTGACCAGACGCGTAAAGAGCAGGTTCGCGAGACAGAGGCCAAACTGCTGGTCACAGCCTGCCCGGAATGCAAAATGATGCTCAACGCTGCTGTTGAGGAGACCAAAGACCTGGCACAGGTCGTCGCCGAAGCGTTGCAGTAGAGCTGCGTGTGGGATAACGATCTCCCTGTCAGACTAAAACGCTCGTAGTACACGCTTCAGCGTGCCGGAAAGTCGCTGATATCACCGGTGCCGGGATGACCCGATACTGATGCGGGAGTTCAGCCTTGGCAGCATTTCGTCGCGCTTGTGGAATGCCGCAGGAGCGGCAAAAGGGACGTCACACCGCAGGAGCGGTGTGACGAGAGGGGGCGCTCGTAGTGCACGCTTCAGCGTGCACGAAACTCGCTGATTTCACCTGTGCCTGGATGACCCGATACTGATGCGGGAGTTCAGCGCTGGCAGCATGTCGTCGCGCTTGTGGAATGCCGCTGGAGCGGCAAAAGAGCGTCACACCACTCCCGCCGCGGTGTGACGAGAGGCGGCGTGTTCGTAGTGCACGCTTCAGCGTGCTCGAAAGTCGCTGATTTCGCCTGTGCCTGGATGGCCCGGTAATGATGCGGGAGTTCAGCGCTGGCGGCATTTCGTTGCGCTTGTGGACTGCCGCAGGAGCGGCAAAAGGGACGTCACACCGCCGGAGCGGTGTGACGAGATGGGCGTGTTCGTAGTGCACGCTTCAGCGTGCCCGAAAAGTCGCTGATTTCGCCAGTGCCGGGACGACCTGATAATGATACGGGAGTTCAGCCCTGGCAGCATTTCGCTGCGCTT
>DRLW01000406.1 GCA_011375275.1 Bacteroidota bacterium | reverse complement strand
GTGCGTGCTTTTGGTCTGGATCTGGGCACCACATCCCTGCGTCTGCGCCACCGCCGGCGCCAGCCGCGCTATCAGGATATCGACCGCACGACCGTAATCGAGTTCGGGCGGCGCTGGGACCTGGCTGCGGATACTCCGGCCAGCGGTGATGCCATTACAGAAGCGGAGATGCGCTTGCAGCCGTGGGAGAAAATCAGCTTCTACGGCAGCGGTGGCGCGCTGCGGCAGGATGCTACCGGCGTGGCTTCGTCTCGCTGGGAATTCGGTACGCTGTGGCAGCGACCGCGCATTCTCGAACTGGATTATCGCATCGAGAATATCCGCCGGCGTGCTGCTGGTGCGCAGATGGCAAATACCTGGTTGCGCCAGCGCGGGCGCATGGGGCGCACGTTCTGGTATCTGCGGCCGGAAATCGAATTCGAAAGCGAAGTGAAAGAGGAAGTGCCGGTGGATACCCTGCGTTCCGGCTTCCGTTTTACCCGCCTGCAGACCGGCATCTCTCTGGCCCGGCTGAAAAAAATCGGTGCCGCCGTGCGCTTCACCCGCCGGGTTGATGATGACCGGTTCGGACTGCTGTTTCAGCCCAAAAGCGATGCGCGCACCAGCAATTTTGAGCTCAATCTGCGCAACTGGCATAAACTCACTTTGTCTGCCGTGTACACCCACCGCAGCCGGGATTTCGCCTCAGCCCAGATCCAGGATACCCGCACCGACCTCGCGGAAATTCGTGCCGGATATCGTGGCTGGCGCAATGCTCTGCGATTGGATGGCCGGTATCAGATCACCAACACGCAGGTCGGCCGTCTGGAACGGGTTTATTTTCAGGTGCGCGAGGGCGAGGGCACTTACAGCTTTGATGAGGAGCTGAATGAGTACGTGCAGGACCCTTTTGGCAATTTCGTATTGCGGCTCGTACCCACGGATGATTTCGTGCCGGTTGTCGAGCTGCGCAGCCGGGTCAATCTGCGTTTTCAGCCTAAACGCGCCCTGCGGCCGCGCAAAAATGAGCCGCTCTGGCGCAAGGCCCTGCGTTCCCTGGCGACAGACACCTTTCTGCGCCTGGAAGAAAAAACCCGTGATCCGCAGGTGCGCGAGATTTATTTTCTCAACTTGTCGCGCTATCAAAACCCTGATTTTACCCTGTTGGGCACTATGTCGCTGCGCCAGGATGTGCTCTTTTTCGAGAACATCAAAGCGCTCAAGCTGCGCTACCGGTTGTTTTCCGGCCAGACATTGAATAACCAGTTCCTCGGTGATGAACAGCGCCGGCGGGAAATACGTCACGAACTGCGCCTCGAGGTGACCCGCGGGCGCTCTCTGGCAGGACGCTTCGAACTCATCCGCAGCATCGAGGACAGGACTTTTTCCCAGGCGCAGCGCCAGGATCGCTTCGTGCGCGGCCTGCGCTTTACCGGTGATGTCTCATGGCGTCCGCGCCCCCGGCTTGAGCTGGCCGTGCAGACCACTGTCGGCCGTGATAAAGACCTGGCTTACAGCGATCCAACCGTGGTCGATCGTTTTACCCTCAAGCCGCGAACGACGTATTCGTTCCGCCGCAAAGGCCGCTTCCGGGCAGAGGTTGAGTACACGCGTGTCACGGCCGCGCCTGATGATCGGATCATCCCCTACGAGCTCGGACAGGGTAACCGCATCGGCACGACGTTTCGCTGGAATTTTACTTTTGATTACCGGGTTTCGAAAAATCTCAATGCCTCGGCCAGTTACCAGGGTCGTGACGAGCCACACCGGACGCGTACGATTCATCTGGCCAAAGTGGAAATCCGCGCCTTTTTTTAATCAGGCTGTCGGTGAATTTCATCTTGCTTTATACTGGCATGTGTCATTCCGGCCAAGCGCAGCGCCGTGCCGGAATCTCATCTTTTCAGTCACGTGCCTGAGTCCGGGGGATTCCGGTCTTCCGCTGCGCGGAAACCGGAATGACGGTGCTGGTACTGGTACGTGCTGTACTCAGACAGACTGGTTGAAAAGGGGCACCCGTACTGAGTTAATTGGATACCCTGATGATCAGGCTGTCAAATTGCAAAGAAATAACGAGACTGAGTTAAACGGATTACCCGGGATGGAATACGTACAAGCACTTCTTTGAATGAAATGTACAGCTTCCCTGCTTTGTACGCCCGGTGTTATTTTTAAAAAAATATGCGGGTTAGATTGGACAAATTCCGGGTATCCAGTTAACTCAGCAAACCGGGCTCAGCTCAGATACCGGCATCTGTCATTCCGGCCAAGCGCAGCGCAGTGCCGGAATCTCATCTTTTCGGGCACGTGCTTCAGTCCGGGAGATTCCGGTCTTCCCCTGCGGGGAAACCGGAACGACGGTTCTGTGGCAGGCACGTGCTGTTGTCACCCGGTCTGGTTGAAAAAATGCAACCCTGCTGAGTTAAGTGGATAACCAGATGGACAAATGAACAATATTTTACCCCGGTGAAGGACTGTGGCCTTCTTTGATCTGAAAAAATCGTTTCTGCTCTCTTGCCTCTGTCTGTACGTGTCCGCTGTCCCCGGCCTTGCTCAGCCTGCTGTGGACAGCACGGCCGCGCTGCTGCGTTTCGAAATCAGCGGCAAAGGCGGGGGAGAAGACCTGCTGCGCTCGCTGGGGTTGCAGAAACAACGCCCCGTTGCTGTGGATTCTGTGGCCGGTGTCGCTGCTGCGGCTTTGCGCCGTTTTGCCGCTCTGGGCTATCACGATGCCCGCACAGTTATTCTGCCCCCAGAACCCGGCCCCGGCGATACCGTGCTGGTGCGGGTGCAGACAGGCAAACGCTGGCGGCTGGCCGGAGTGCGGCTGCAGGCCGCGGATTCGCTGGTGTACATACGCGAACTGCGTGACCTGCAACGTTCCCGCGATCTCCTCCGCCTCGAGCGCAAAATCGAAGAGGCGCTTCAGGCCCTCGGCGAGCATGGCTATCCCTTTGCACAAATCCGTATCGATACGTTACGCGCCCGGACTGATGAGGCCAAACCGGTATTCGAGCTCACTCTGAAGCTGAATGAAAACCAGCAGGCGTTCATCGATACGATCGCTGTCAGCGGTAACACCCTGACCCGGCGTAAGGTGATCATACGCGAATTGCCCGTGCGTGCCGGTGATCTCTATCGCCAGTCGCGCATCGATGCTATTCCGGACGTGCTGATGCGGCTGGGCTACTTCAAAGCAGTGGCCGAGCCGGAGCTGGTTCGCCTGCCTGATGGCCGCCTGCTGCTGCATGTTGCTATCGAAGAGGGCAATACCAATGTGCTGAACGGCGTCGCGGGCTACAATCCTGCTACCGAAACACTGCCGGGTTATGTCACGGGTTTGCTCGATCTGCAGTTCGGTAATCTCATGGGCACAGGGCGCAAGGTGCTGGCAAAGTGGGAGAAACGCAGCCAGCAGACTCAGGAGCTGGATATGCGTTATCGCGAACCGTGGGTATTTGGCTATCCGCTGCATATCGAGGGAGGATTCCGGCAGTTGATACAGGACACGCTTTATGTGGAGCGGCGTACGGAACTCAGTCTGGCATGGCCGGTCGTCCCGCAGGTGAGAGTTGTTGCCACAGCAGCACGCTACAGCATCACGCCGGACTCCATCGGGGTTGCGCTGCTCAATTTACCGTCGAGCCGGTCCGTCGCAACCGGCGTTGGCCTGGCGTATGACTCCCGTGATGATCTGCTCAATCCCAGTCGCGGGGCTTATTTCAGCACAGTGATCGAAAATATCAGCAAAACCATCGAAGGCGACAGTGCCCTTGCGGGACAGTTCAACCAGAAAAAAATCACCATGGATGCGGATTGGTTTCAGCCGTTATGGCGATTTCAGGTGCTGGCAGTCGGCGTGCATCTGCGCCAGATTACCAGCAGCGAGGGCAGCGTGCCTATCACCGAGCAGTTCCGTTTCGGCGGTGCGACGACGCTGCGTGGCTACCGCGAGGAGCAGTTTCGCGGAGCACGGGTTTTCTGGGTCAATACGGAGTACCGCTACCTGCTTTCCCGCCGCAGCCGGGCGTTCGCCTTTTTCGACCTCGGCTACTATGCGCGGGCAGAAGTCGAAGAGTTCAAGCGCAGCTTCGGCTTTGGCGTCCGTCTGGAGACGCGGTTGGGAATTATCGGAGTGGATTACGGCCTCGGCGAAGGCGACAGTATTTTGCAGGGTAAAGTGCATGTGCGTTTGCTGAATCGTTTTTGAGCACGCTGCAAAGTGCGGGTTTTCCAAAGCTGAAATTTGCACCTTGTGACAGCCAGTCCGGCCGGAAATCGACAACCAGCCTTCAGCCAAAGTGAAGCGCGATGTGCCGGAATTTCCTCAGAATGCCAGCTCTCATCGAGTTTTTGATGCCCGGGCAGACCCGTTGAACCGGCTGTTTTCTGATTCAACCACGAAGCACTACTGCCGGCAGTCACTGCGTGCGAAAAAATACGGCATCGTGTTGATGCATTAGTGTTCTGAACGAACCGTCTGGAGAAACCATGCAGCCGATCCGTTTCGCTGTCATCGGACTGGGGGGATATGCGCAGGTCCATGTTCAGGCTGTGCGCTGGCTGGCGCGTACGGGGCAGGCCCGGTTGAGTGCGGTTGTGGTGCGCGAGCGCGAGCGTGGGCAGCACGCTGAAGCCATTCACCGCCTGCGCCGCCAGGGTGTCCGGTTTTTTTCAAGCTACGCAGACCTGCTGGCAGAGTCCACCGCCTGCGCCGATGTTCTGACCGTGCCCACGGGCATCCACCAGCATGCGGAGATCAGCATTGCGGCGCTGCAGGCCGGACTTCATGTTTACTGTGAAAAACCAGCGGCAGCGACGGTATCCGAGGTCGATCGCATGATCAGCGCAGCAGACAGGACAGGAAGGCTGTGCACCATCGGCTATCAGTATTTATACAATACGACAATACGCGATCTGAAAAAAATGATCTGTAGCGGGCGTACCGGGGCAGTCCGGTCGATTCGGCTGCTGTGCGGCTGGCCGCGCAGTGAGGCGTATTACCAGCGTAACGAGTGGGCCGGCCGGCTGCGCCTGAACGATACGCTGGTGCTGGACACGCCGGCCAACAACGCCATGGCGCATTTTCTCTTCAATGCGCTATGGCTGGCGAGGGATGATGCACACAGCAGCGCCCGGCCGCACCGTGTTGAGGCCGAACTTTTTCGTGCCAATGATATCGAAAGTGCAGATACCGTGCTGCTGAGAGTCCTCACCCATGAGGG
>DRLW01000405.1 GCA_011375275.1 Bacteroidota bacterium | reverse complement strand
GCGCTGAGCACACGCCCGGCTGGGACCTCTGCCACAACAGTGCGATCATCCGACTCGATGCGATACTTTCGGAAAGGGATGCCGGTACTGCGGCATGATGAAAAAATGAACACGAGAATGCCCTCATAAACACCGTTGCTTTTGGAAAACCCGTATGAACGCAAAACTGATCCTGGAAGATGGTTCGATTTTTTTTGGCACCTCTTTTGGCAGCGAAAAATCCGTTGCCGGAGAGGTTGTTTTTAATACCGGCATGGTCGGCTATCCGGAAACCCTGACCGATCCATCCTATGCCGGGCAAATTCTGGTGATGACCTACCCTCTGATCGGCAATTACGGCGTGCCCGGCGATGCTGTTGAAGAGGGACTGCATGCCTGGTTTGAGTCTGAGCGCGTACGCGTCACCGCGCTCGTGGTGTCTGAGCATTCCGGGAAGTACAGTCATTGGAATGCGGAGCGTTCTCTCAGTCAGTGGCTGAAAGAAAACGATGTGCCGGGTATTTACGGCATCGATACACGCATGATCACACAGAAGCTGCGCAGCCGGGGGACGGTACTCGGCAAGGTCGTTTTTGGCGAAGAGTATATCGAATTTCACGATCCGAACCAGGAAAACCTCGTTGCCGGTGTGAGCATTGATGAGCCGCAGATTTATGGCGAAGGCGACAAGCGCGTCGTGCTGCTGGATTGTGGCTGCAAATACAACATCGTGCGGTCGCTGGTGCAGCGCGGTGTGCAGGTCAAGCGTGTGCCGTGGGACTGGCCGCTGCAGGAAGAGGAGTTCGATGGTCTGGTTCTGTCCAACGGCCCCGGCGATCCTGTTCAGGTGCAGCAGGCGGCCGCAAACGTGCGTGCGGTTTTTGAGCGCGAAAAGCCGATCCTCGGCGTTTGCCTCGGAAACCAGTTGCTGGCCATGGCAGCCGGTGCAACGACCTACAAGCTGAAATATGGCCACCGCAGCCAGAATCAGCCCTGCGTGCTGGTTGGCAGCAAGCGCTGTTTCATCACCTCGCAGAACCACGGCTATGCCATCAATGAGAAGAGTTTGCCCAAAGGCTGGCTGCCCTGGTTTTTCAACGCCAATGATGGTACCAACGAGGGCATCCGGCACAAGTCGAAGCCTTTTATGAGTGTGCAGTTCCACCCGGAAGCGACACCAGGCCCGGTGGATACAGCGTTTATTTTCGATGATTTCATCGCCATGCTCTGACCCGGTAAAAATCAATATCGCCTGGAAATTTTACCCCTGCACTGCGCGCAGCAAAGCGCGAGACTGGCGACACAGTTTTGGTCAACAGAGCGCTGGTTGCGCCACTAGAGCGGTGTGATACAGACGGGGCGTTCCGCGTCCGGGCACCACAACGGTGCAACCAGACCACGGAAGCTTGGGCGCAAAGTGTCAGCCGGTCTCTGCCTGAGGAGGCCGCGCAGGCAGAAATAACGAGAAATTACCTAACAAGACAAGCGGAAACAGCCACTGATGGAAAAGATCAACTCGGTCATCATTCTTGGAAGTTCAGCATTAAAAATCGGCGAGGCCGGAGAGTTCGATTATTCCGGCAGCCAGGCGATCAAGGCTTTGAAAGAGGAGGGCATCGAGACCATCCTGATCAATCCGAACATCGCCACGATACAGACCTCAGACCATCTTGCCTCCAAAGTTTATTTTCTGCCGGTAACAGCGGAATTCGTGGAAAAAGTGATTGCCCGCGAGCGCCCGGATGCCATTTTGCTCGGCTTTGGCGGGCAGACGGCGCTCAACTGTGGCCTTGAACTGGCCAAGAAGAACGTCTTTGAAAAGTATAATGTCCGCGTTCTCGGCACGCAGGTTTCGGTGATCGAGGAAACCGAGGACAGGAAGCTGTTCGCGGATAAACTGGCAGAGATCGACGTCAAGGTGCCGCGCAGTGTGGCGGTTACCGATATCGAGCAGGCAGTGGAAGTGGCTGCCGGGATCGGCTACCCGGTGATGATCCGCATCGCTTTTGCCCTTGGCGGGCTGGGCTCAGGCCTGTGCACCAACGAGGAGGAGGTGCGCGAGCTGGCGGAAAAAGCCTTTGCCTATACCAGCCAGATTCTCGTCGAAGAGTATCTGCAGGGCTGGAAGGAAATCGAATATGAGGTGGTACGTGACAGCTATGATAACTGCATCACCGTGTGCAACATGGAAAATTTCGATCCCATGGGCATTCACACCGGCGAGAGCATCGTGGTGGCGCCGAGCCAGACCCTGAGCAATCATGAATATCATAAACTGCGCGAGATCGCCATCCGTGTGATCCGCCATCTGAAGATCGTCGGCGAGTGTAATATCCAGTACGCTCTGGATTCGAATTCGGACGATTACCGGGTGATCGAGGTCAACGCCCGGCTGTCGCGCAGCTCGGCGCTTGCCTCAAAGGCGACGGGCTATCCCCTGGCCTTTATCGCCGCCAAGCTGGCGCTGGGCTACAGCCTGGTCGATTTGAAAAACGCGATCACCAAAACCACGATGGCCTGCTTCGAGCCGGCCCTGGACTATATCGTCGTCAAAATTCCGCGCTGGGACCTGAAGAAATTCCGCATGGTGTCCAAACGCATCGGCTCGGGGATGAAGTCTGTGGGCGAGGTCATGGCGATCGGGCGCACGTTTGAGGAAACCCTGCAGAAAGCGCTGCGCATGCTCGAAATCGGTGTCAACGGGCTGGTCGGCAATGACAACATCACTTTTGATGACGTGCGCACAGAGCTGCAAAACCCCACGGATGAACGCGTCTTTGCCATCATTCAGGCGATGCAGCAGGGGATGAGCGTGGATGAAATCCACCAGTTGACCCACATCGACCGCTGGTTTCTGCACAAAATTCACAACATTCTCGAAGTCTCCAATGAAATCGCCACCTACCGCGGAGGCATCTGTTCCAAGAAGAGCCTGCGTGCTGCCAAGCGTGCCGGTTTTTCTGATATCCAGATATCCAAGCTGCTGGATTTGCCCGAGAGTGAAGTGGCACAGATGCGCAGGAACTACGGTATCCTGCCGGTGGTCAAGCAGATCGACACCCTGGCTGCAGAGTATCCTGCGCGCACCAATTTTCTCTACCTGACCTACAATGGCCAGCACAACGATCTCACTGCCTCGGGTAAAAAGACGGTGCTGGTACTCGGTTCCGGTGTGTACCGCATCGGCAGCTCGGTGGAGTTTGACTGGTGCTGTGTCAACGCAGTGAAGACGCTGGAGCAGCTCGGTTATCACACCATCATGGTCAACTACAACCCCGAGACGGTGAGCACCGATTATGACGAATGCGATCGGCTCTATTTCGAAGAATTGACGTTCGAAACCATCGTCGATATCTACCACAAAGAGCAGGCCATGGGTGTGCTCGTCTCCATGGGCGGCCAGACGCCCAATAACCTGGCGTTGCGGCTGCACAAAGCCGGGATCAAGGTGCTGGGCACCTCCCCGGAAGATATCGACCGGGCGGAAGACAGGCACAAATTCTCCTCCCTGCTCGATGAGCTCGGCATCGACCAGCCGGAGTGGCGCGAGCTCAGCTCGATTGAGGAAGCGAAAAAATTCGCCGAGAATGTCAGCTATCCGGTGCTGGTGCGGCCTTCGTATGTGCTCAGCGGCTCGGCCATGGCGGTTGCCTCCAATGATGCGGAGTTAGAGCGTTTCCTGGCCAAAGCCACGGATATTTCGCAGGAGCACCCCATC
>DRLW01000404.1 GCA_011375275.1 Bacteroidota bacterium | reverse complement strand
TTTGCAATTGCGATAACGCCTTTTCCGTTTTTTCTCACATATGTGCTGCGCAAGGGGAATCGGGATAACTGTGCTATTCCCGCGTCATCCATTTCACTCAGCATGGTGGCACCGTTTCAACCCGTTCGCCTGAGCACAGCACGTGCCGGCACCTGAACCGTCATTCCGGTTTCCTCGCATGGGAAGGCCGGAATGGAGGCTGGCCCCACCCGTTCCGGCATCATGGGCCGTGCGTCGCAAAAATGTGATGATCTGTTTCCGGCTGGAGAAAAACACAGGGCCGGGATAGTTCCGGAACAGGTGCCGGTCAGTGAGATGTTCGGGCGTCCTCCTGCCAAAGGGTCCGCGATGAGGGATTTGCGACCGGTAAACGGAGTCCCCCGGCGGCCACTACTCCCGGAAGCAGCCAGAGACTGCTGTTCGGGCCGGTGCAGTGCCCTTTTTTTCAGCGCCTGGTGTTATGCACCGAGATAACGTTCGATCAGCTCCATCAGCTCGCTGATCTCGTACGGTTTGACGATATACTCCTCAGCTCCGGTCTCTTTACCGGTTTCGATATCGCTTTGCTTCTTGCGCGAGGTCAGCATAAAAATCGGGATGTGCTGGTATTTGGCATCGAATTTCAGCAGGCGGCAGACTTTGAAACCGTTCAGCTTGGGCAGCATGACATCGAGAATGATCAGGTCGGGCTTTTCTTCGCGGGCTTTGCGCAGGCCTTCCTTGCCGTCATAAGCAGAGAGCACTTCATAGCCGCTGCTTTCCAGCCGCATGCGCAAAATATCGACGATGTGCGGATAGTCCTCGATGATCAGAATGCGCTTTGCCATCAGTGTTCCAGCCGGTTTTTCGGGATGGTAAAATAGAATGCGCTGCCCTCTCCCGGCTTGCTGTGGACACCGATTTCACCGCCGTGGCTGTGCACGATATCACGCGCGATGCTGAGCCCGAGTCCGAAGCCGCGCTGGTCATTCTCCTCCGGCGCATACTGAACAAAACGCTCGAAAATACGCTCCTGATGCGTTTCCGGTATGCCACTCCCCTGATCCTGAACCGTCACGATCAACGTGCTGTCCTTTTCCTCCGCATGCAGGGTAACCACTCCGCCCATGGGTGAAAATTTGATGGCATTATCGACGAGGTTCATCAAAATCTGGGTGATGCGGTCGCGGTCTGCCTGAAAATCCGAAATGCCGGGCATGACCTTGGCCTTGAGAGTGATACCGCGCGTCTCAGCGTGCAGGGCGTAGGATTCCATCACCCGGCTGAAGATAAACTCGATACGTACATACTTGCGCCGGTCAAGCTCAACCTTGCCCTCTTCAAGGCGTGAACTGTCGAGCAGATTGCGCAGCAACCGCTGCATGTGACGGATGTCATCTTCGACGATGCCCAGCACCTTTTTCTGATTCTCGTTCAGCCCGCCGATTTTCTCCTCCAGCAACAGATCGATCGAGCTTTTGATAGCAGTCAGCGGAGTGTTGAGCTCATGGCTGGTCATGGAAATGGTGGAGCGCATCTGGTCTGCATGCCAGCTCGCGGAGATATCACGCAACACCAGCAACCACCCGACGGCCTCTCCGGCCAGCCCCTGCAGATGCTGGATGCGCACTCCCATGAGATGCGCAGAGCTGCCTCCGAGGCGGATAACCCGGTTCAACTGGCAGATTTTTTTCTCGGTCAGCTCGTGCAACAGGGCGGGCAGGTCACACTGGGTTGTGGCTTCGAGCTTCGAGCCGCGTTTGGGCAAAGCCGGCATACCTGTGAGCTTGCGGGCACGCTCATTGACGAACAGAATGCGCTGTTCATCATCGCACAGGATGACCCCGTCGATGACATTGGTGAGCAGCAGCTCAAAATCCTGACGCTGGCGCAGAATACGCCGCCAGAGCTTGAACAGGCCTTTTTCCGGATCAGCGGCGAGAAAATCGAGGGTGAAGCGAAAATTTTCTTCCAACTCGCGATCAAAACGGCAGACGCACAGGATGAAGGGTTCCTGCCCCGGGACGCTGATCAAATGCGTGAGAAAGGTTTTCAGCTCATGCTTATCGCGCGGCGGAATGATGCTGTCCGCGGGCTTGCCGTTGATGAACACTTTTAACGTATCTTCCGGAGCGATCTGCCAGCCGTTCTCCAGCGCACGTTTAAAAATCACCGCCCGGATTTTTTTGAGATCAGCGCCTTTGAGTGGATAACGCGACTGCAGGTGAATCTCGCCACTGCGGCGTTCAAAAGTGGCGACGCATACCTCACAATCCGCTACCTGAAAGAGCATGTCGCGGATCATGGCCGGATCGGCGAAGTAGAGCGCCGGGGCTTCTGTGGTAGCCTGGCCGCCGTTGCTTATGTGATCAGAATATGTCATGGTTTTTCCTGCAAATGGTGTCCGTCGCGGTGTATCTGATTTCGGATGCTGTGCTCAATAGCCGATCAGGCCGAGATAAAGCGCCAGCAGTTGCTCATGAAAATTGAGAGAAACCAGCGCACCCAGGGCGATAAACGGGCCAAAAGGAATCGCACTGCGCCGTTCGAGCCTGCCCAGCGACATGCCGGCAACAGCAAAGACCGAAGCCAGAAAAAAAGCCAGAAACAGCCCGAGCAAAACCGTGGCAGGGGTCATGAACGCACCCAACATGGCACCGAGTTTGATATCCCCTCCGCCCATGCTCTCCTCGCCATACATGGCCCGGCCGGCGATCGCCACCAGCCAGAGGAAACCGCCGCCCGCAAGCATGCCCAGCACAGGCTGATAAAACTGCTGCGGCGCCTGTGCAATCGACAAAGCCAGGCCGATGACGATACCGGGCAGGGTGATTTTGTTCAGGATCAGGCGGTGATCCAGATCGATGAATGTGACGGGGATTAGCAGAAAGATGAGCACGGTGAGTTTGATAAAGGCCGTGGTCGGGCCGAGCAGCGCCCAGGCCGCGAGCACAAGAGCGGGCGTCATTATTTCGACCAGCAGATAGCGCAGGGGAATGCGCGCACCGCAGCCAGCACAGCGGCCGCGTAACAACAGATATCCCAGAATCGGAATATTGTGCCATGGTTTCACAGGCGCCTTGCACTGCGGGCAGTGCGACGCCGGACGCAGAAGCGAGATCTGGCGCGGCAGCCGGTAGATGACCACGTTCAGAAAACTGCCGATGCTCGCTGCCAGAAGAAAAATCAGGACTTCAATCATGGTCCTCACCCCTGCACAGCTTGCTCGGTCCCGCTGACCCGGCGGGCAGCCGTTTCCAGCGTATAGCCCTGATCGAGATATTCCTTGACCTTCTGCAGTTTCTCGAGGTCATCCGTTGAGAAGCGCTTGAATTTACGCGAACCGCGCGTGACCGAACGCGGCTGCACGATACCCTTCAGCTCCCAGTAATAGAGCTGCCGCGTACTGATATTCAGTTGTTTGCGCACTTCCGAGCTCGTCAGCCATTGAATCTTTTTCATCCTTGCAATCCTGTGTGCGTTGTCCATGCTCCGGCCCCTGGTAGGTGCCGCGCCAATTTCTCTCATGCGCCTGTCCCCTGGCAGGGCAGGCACAACAAATGCATCGGCAACGCCGGGTTGAAACATTAATGTTACAGGTCGGGTGTCTGATGGCTGGTGAGAAATGAGCAGGTGGGATAAAACAGGTACAACAGAGCGGCTGGCCCGAGAGCTGCTGCAGCACGCGGCAGCACGGATGAAGGCGGTTATAGTGCTAGATATGGACGTGTAAAATCATCTGCAGTGCGGGCAGCACCGGAGAAAAATGCAGGGATGCGGTGGGTGGATGTTCAGTCGCTGTCGCCGGGGGCTTTGGATGCCGTCGTATGCGCCTCTCTTTTTATCTGCGCAGCATCGATGCCATAGCGCTTCAGCTTGCGATACAGGTTTGCGCGATCGATTTCCAGTATACGGGCCGCCTGGGTCAACTGGCCGTTGGTCTGCTTCAGAACGGCCACCAGGTAGTGGCGTTCATATTCGACCATGGCATCTTTCAGCGGGCCGAGTGCTCCGGGTGCGATGGCCGGCACCGCGGTTTCATCGAACAGTGCCTGCACTTTATCGACATCGACGAGCTCGCCGGGATAGAGGATGGTGATGCGCTCGACGAAATTTTTGAGCTGGCGGATATTACCGGGCCAGGAGTACTTCAACAGGAAATGTTCCATCTGCGGTGCAAGCCGCGGCCGGGGAACGCCATTTTTTTGTGAGAGAACATCCAGGAAATGATCGAGCAGCAGCGGGATGTCCTCGCTGCGCTCGCGCAGGGGGGGAACATGGATGGGCACGACATTGATACGAAAATACAAGTCCTCGCGGAATCTTTTCTCCCGGATCAAATCGGGAATGTTGCGATTGCTGGCTGTAATCAGCCGGGTGTTGACGCGGATCGGGCTGGAGTCACCCAGCTTCTGGATTTCACCGGTATCGAGAAAACGCAGCACTTTGACCTGAGCGCTCATAGCCATATCAGCGATTTCGTCGAGGAAGAGTGTGCCGCCGGCAGCATGCTCGATCCGGCCCGGCTTCTTCTCATCAGCACCGGTGAAAGCACCGCGGGCGTACCCGAACAGCTCACTTTCCAGCAAATCGGGTGGAATCGCAGCACAGTTCATTTTCACCATCGGCCCGGCGGCCCGGCGGCCACGGGCGTGCAGAGCCGTGGCTACCAGTTCCTTGCCCACGCCGTTTTCGC
>DRLW01000403.1 GCA_011375275.1 Bacteroidota bacterium | reverse complement strand
GGCAACGTCAATATGGTTGATGGTGACCGTAGGGGCGACCCGCCGGTCGCCCCTACACCGCGGGTCGCATCCGGAATTCTATCGCCAATAACCCCCAAAATGGGCCGGGGACAAATATCATTTTTACAACCATCAACACCGACCCGATTTGCAAAACGACAATTCCCCAACCCACACAATCTGAGGAAGAGCCTCAGGATCAACTGAATACCCCCGGGGGAAAGCTGCATAACTGCAAAAAAAACTCCGGCCTGCGCATCAGGCAGACCGGAGTAGATTTTTCAGTCATCACTGGAGATGAAAAACTGCAGGACATACCAGAACAGCAACGCCACGGAAGAAAAAAGCTGCAGCGCCGCAGCAACGTGACGATCCGGCGGATAGGAGTGCAGAACCTGTGAGGTATCGTACAGAATAGCTGCTCCGGCAAAACCGATCATGGCGATGATAAACCACGTACCGAGCTGAAAGCCGAGAAAAACACTGCCCACGATTGCGGCGATAGCGATAAAACCACCCCAGCGCAGAATGCTGCCGAGAAAGGAAAAATCCTTACCCGTGCTGTGGGCGATATACGTCAGCACCGAGAACCCGGCCAGAGTCACCAGCGCAGCGTTTTCGATCACGCCGCCTCCGGCAACACTCTGGGCGACATAGAGCAGTGGTACGAAAATAATCGCCTCAGCGACGACAAAACCGGCCAGGGCAGCGTACTGCATCCCGGGCGAGGTCGAGGTCATCGCGGTTTTGGACGCCAGCCAACCGACGATCATAAAAGCCCCGAGCACCAGAAGCCAGGACCCACTGAGCAGCACCCGCGCGATCGTCTCAGCCGCACCGCTGCTGAACAGCCAGACTTCGATCAACGTGAAACCGAGGATAGCACCGAACAGATGCATGTAAGTGCGGGTGATAAAGCGCGCACGGACATCTGCACTTGCCGCAGCAACCGGCATACTGCTCATGGATTCGTGTGTGTTCATGACATACACCTCATTGATTGGTTATCTGAATGGTTGTTCGTTTCAAAAACTGTTCATTCCCTTACTCCGCTCCTGCAAGCGGAACGGTCGCACCACACCCGGCCTCTGTTGCACGCTCACCCAAAGAGCCACGACGCCGCCATGAATGCCAAATCGGTCGAAGAAAATAAGACCTATCGCTTAAAATACCAACGATAATCGGATTTGTTATCGTCTTTTCGTACTTTTTCATAACCTGCAGTGTAACAACCGTGAGAGTAAATGTGTGCCGGCGAAATCACATCCCCTCGGAAAACTTTGCGCTTGCCCGGGTTTCCCGTGCGCACAGCGCTGCTGCATGAATAATACAGGATTGTCGGATATGTTTTTGACTAAGAGATTCTCTTTTCTTATATTAGCGCGGTTTTGCAGAGATTGCCGGCGGCGGAGCAGACAACTATAACACAGATGCGCAGGGAAGGAAAAGTATGTACAATATGACAGGCACAGCAGCGCTCTATCTCGTGCTGATCATCCTGATAACCCTTGCCGGAGGGGGCATTCCTCTGATCCGTTCGTGGCGGCGCACCACCGTGCGGCTTTTTGTCAGCTTTGGTGCCGGCGTCCTGCTCGGGGCTGCATTTTTGCGCATGATCCCGGAAGCGGCAGGCATGATCGGCCCGGGCATTGGCGTGCCATTGCTCAGTGGATTTCTTTTCCTGTTCGTTATCGAAAAATTCATCATGGTGCATGCGTGCGAGGCGGCGGACTGCCACTATCACACCATGGGCGGGGCAGCCCTGGTCGGGCTCTATCTGCACAGCCTGATCGACGGCGTGGCGCTGGGCGCTGGAATCGTTATGCCCGAAATCGGGCTTTTTGTTTTTCTGGCCGTTTTGCTGCACAAGTTTCCGGCATCGTTCTCGCTGACCAGTATATTGTTGCACGAAAACATGCAGCGGCGCACCATCGTGCTGATCATCGCCGGTTTTGCCCTGACCGTACCCATCGGCAGCCTGATCACCATTTTTCTCTTTCACGGGGTTTCGCAACCCGTGCTCGGCTGGCTGATCGCGTTCTCCGCCGGCACCTTTCTGCACGTAGCCGCTGATGATCTTCTACCGGAGGTGCACTCCGAGCACGATGGCCGGTTCCAGACTCTGTTCACCTTTCTGCTCGGTCTCGGTCTGATGTGGGCGGGCAGCCATATTCATGCATGAAAAAAACCATGCTGCCCCGAGACGCGTTTTTTCCCATTTTCACGTCTGAAACGGCTGTTTTTCACTAACGCCTGCACAAGTTCATGAACCCAAAAGCCGCCAGGAAAACAAGGTGGCTTTCGATGACAGGAAAAGCTGATGCCCGAACAAACAAAGTCACCGAGCGTGATGTACCGGCAATGATTCTCTCTTCAGCTCAGCACTCTTCGCGCTCTTTGCGCCTTTGCGGTGAAAACAAAAAATTTCCATGACGGCCTGGCAACAGCACGGGCCTACCCCGGAACCGTCATTCCGGTTTCCCCGCAGGGGAAGACCGGAATCTGCCTGACTCAGGCACGTGCCAGAAAAGATGAGATTCCGGCACAGCGCTGCGCCTGGCCGGAATGACACATGCCGGTATCTGAGCCGGGCCCGGTTTGCCGGGTTAACTGGATACCCGGAGAATACATCAACCCAAATCAAAAAGCTTTATTTGCTGCCTGTTTTCCAAATAATAAAATCGTTCAGGCCAGATGACAATTTTCTATCCCGTAAATATTTTTTTTGCACCATCAATCACAAAACCACCACGTCTGACTTTTGCCAGAATTCTGAATTTTTCAGGTTAAATGAGAGTACATCATGACGACTGCGACACCCAAACCCCGCACCCTGATCACCGGTGTGGACGGCCAGATCGGCTCTGAGCTGTTCGATTATTTTCGTGACAAAGATGGCGCCGGCCAGGTTGTCGGGCTGGACCTGCGGCCGCCGCGCAAGCCGGACTGGCAGCAACACGGCCATTTCGAGGTGATGGATGCCACCATCCGCGACAATCTCGAATCCGTGATCAAAAAATACAATATCCGCACGATCTACCACCTCGTCGGCATTCTCTCCGCCAAGGGCGAACTCGACCCCAACCTCGCCTGGCATGTCAACATGCAGAGCCTCAAGCACGTACTCGACCTGGCGGCGGAGTACAACATCCGCGTTTTCTGGCCCAGCTCCATCGCTGTGTTCGGGCCGACGACTCCAAGAGACAACACACCACAGGAGACCGTGCTCGAACCGAGGACCATGTATGGTGTCACCAAGGTTGCCGGCGAGCTGCTGTGCAATTATTACTTCCACCACTTCAATGTCGATGTCCGCAGTCTGCGGTTTCCCGGTATCATCAGCTACAAGACACCACCCGGCGGCGGCACGACCGACTATGCGGTAGAGATTTTTCACGCCGCGCTGCAACACCAGCACTATACCTGCTTTGTCTCCCCTGAAACCACTTTGCCGATGATGTACATGGATGACGCGATCAAATCGATCATCGATCTGATGCACGCTCCGGCAGAAAAGCTGAGCATCCGCACCAGCTACAACCTCACCGGTATCAGCTTTGCCGCCCGCGAGCTGGAAACTGAAATCCGCAAGCACATCCCTTCGTTTCACTGCAGCTACGAACCCGACTACCGCCAGGCCATCGCAGATACCTGGCCGATCCGCATCGATGATTCCCGTGCGCGTGAAGACTGGGGCTGGCAACACCAATACGATCTGGCCGGTATCACCGAGGCCATGTTATCCAACCTGAGGGAATACTATGAGCAAAAACATTCGCATTGAAAAAGCGCGGGAAGATGACCTGCCGGAAATCCTCTGCCTGCTGAAAATTTCCGACCTGCCCAACGCGGACCTGAGTGAACACATTACCTCGACATTCGTCGCGCGCGAGGGCAGAAAAATCTTTGGCAGTGCCGCTCTCGAACTGTACGGCACTTATGCCCTGCTGCGCTCGGTCGCCGTGGCACCGGAATATCGCGGCACCGGCCTGGGCGAACGCCTGACCCACGCCGCACTGGAATTCGGCAAAGCCAGCGGCATCACGCATTTTTTCCTGCTCACAGAAACCGCAGAAACCTATTTCGCCCGCTTCGGCTTTCGCACCGTGGATCGCTCCGTTATCCCTGCTGAAGTCAAGGAAAGCACCCAGTTCAAATCCGTCTGCCCGGAATCAGCACTCGCCATGGAGCTGTGTCTGGCGCGGTGATGCGCGCCTCCCCTCTCGTCCTCCTCTCTCGTCCCACCGCTCCTGCGGTGGGACGCAAATCCGGACGCTCCAGCGTCCACTGCACTCCCTTCTCCGCTGAAACCAACCGGCTACCAATTCCAGAAATTTAACCTCAAAACCCAGACCACATCTCTCGTCCCACCGCTCCTGCGGTGGGACGCCAAGCCGGACGCTCCAGCGTCCACTGCACTCCCTTCACCCCATAAACCAACCCGCTTCCATTTCCAAAATTTAACCTCACCCCATATCCAACCGGTCATTTTTCCCTTGTGATAATCCATCCCCTGCTTACTTTCTCCTCAGGACTCACACCTGCTATGCCCTGACGCCATTTCACCCAAAACAACACCCACTCTCTGCTCAGAACATTTTCTTTTCCGGCAGCCAGCCGTCTTGCTGGTATAATTCTGCATTCGATTCGGTTTCAGGGAAAAGGAAACCGGTGCCTGCGCAGGACTGGGCAGAGCTGGCGAAAGGACTCGTTTTCAGATCATTGCTTGAACAGGGATCCGTTTTGCGAATCAGAAACCACCTCATCGCAGCATTTTTCATCCTTTGCAGCAGCCTTTCCGCGCAGATCATCTCCCCGGAAACCTGGCTCGGCTTCAAACCCGGCTCAGACCGCTCCCTGGCAGACTGGGAGCAAATCCGCAGCTATTTCGAGCAGCTTGCGGCAAACAGCGAGCGCGTCGAACTTCAGGAACTCGGCCCGACAAGCGAAGGCCGCGACCTCTTCCTCGCCATCATCTCCAGCCCGGAAAATCTCAACCGGAAACAGCAGATCAAACAGGCGCTGCGCAAGCTGGCAGACCCGCGCCTGATCCACGGCGAGGCTGAACTCGCCCGGATCCTCGAAACCACGCCTGCGGTCGTGCTCATCAACGGCGGCCTGCATGCCACGGAAGTCGCAGCCCCGCAATTCGCCCTCCAGTATGCCTATGATCTGGCCACGGCCCGCGATGCGCGCACGCGGAAGATACTCGAAGAGACTATTCTCCTGCTCATCCCGGCTGCGAACCCGGATGGGATCGATCTGGTTTCGCACTGGTACCGGGAAACCCTGGGAACGCCGGCAGAAGGCCTGGCTCCGGTGCAACTCTACCACAAATACGCCGGGCATGATAACAACCGCGACTGGTTTATGCTCAACCTGCCGGAAACCCG
>DRLW01000402.1 GCA_011375275.1 Bacteroidota bacterium | reverse complement strand
GCTGGTTGTGACTCTGTGGTCTGACCACTGGACTATTGCTTCAGTTTGAGCCTATCTTTTTGTCGGGCCGTCCGGTGAAATTGGTGGCGTTCGGGCACGATTGAAACCTGGAACCTTGCGAAGGCTATGAGCCTTCGCAAGGTTTTGGCGCGTCATATCTGCGCCATACGGTTCGCGCCGTCAGATCGCTGCTGAGAACCTGCTTCATCTGCACAAAATTCAGAAAAAATAATTTTTGATCTTGACATCAATACCGATCATGATTACATTGCGTCCGTATTGTTTGAATAGCCAAACAAACGTCAGCTTTATTAACCCTGAATTTGAGACTCCTCTCTGAGGCAGGCATGGAAACCTGGAAAAAATTTGAACAGAACGTCGTCTCGCACAGTGCTGCGCACCATCTGATGGCGATCTCCGAGCTTCTTGCCAGCAACGGCTATGCCCGCGTCACGGATGTCGCCCGCAGGCTGGACATCACCCGCGGCAGCGCTTCGATCACCCTGAAGGCGTTGCGAGAGCGCGGCCTGGTCGTCGAGGATGAGAACAAATTCCTGCACCTCTCAGAACAGGGGCGTGAGCTCGCGAACCTGATTCAGTCAAAGCGCAAGATTCTCATCACTTTTTTCCATGAGATTCTCGGTGTTCCCGAAGATGCTGCAGAAACAGATGCCTGCAAGATCGAGCATCTGATCAGCGAAGAGACCGGCGAGAAGCTGCTGGCTTTCATCAAATTTCTCATGTCAGGTTCGAAAAAAGCCGATGAGCTGCTCAAAGCGTTCAACAATTATCAGCTCGAATGTGGCGATATCAGCAGTTGTCATCTGTGTTTTGATGATTGTTTCCTGCACGACCACGATCAGGATAACGTCGAATAAAAAACCGCAAACAGGAAATGATGAACTGAAGAAGTGGATGGTGTGATGATGAAACAGAACGATGCGCAAAAAAAGACGATAACCCTCGAAGACCTGCAGCCCGGCGATGAGGCGATCATCTCCGGCTATAGCGAAGAAATCGCAGACGAGCTCCGCCTGCTGGAAATGGGGCTGATCATCGGCAGTGCTGTTCGCATGATTCGCCGCGCCCCCCTCGGCGATCCGCTGCAGATCCGCATCCGCGGCTTTGATCTCTCCCTGCGGCGCAACGTGGCACGGGGCATTTTGGCCACGCCTACTCCCTTGAAATAACATGCCGAAAGCAGCGAGCACAACCGAACAGGCGCATCCGGAGCAAAGGGCGCGCTTCTTCGTCGCCCTGGCCGGCAACCCCAATTCCGGCAAAACCACCCTGTTCAACGCCCTCACCGGCCTGAACCACAAAGTTGCCAATTTCGCCGGTGTGACGGTCGAGCGCAAATCCGGCACGTTTACCGGCGCGCGTGCCGAGCAGATCACCCTCGTCGATCTGCCCGGGCTGTACAGCCTGAACGCGCGTTCCATGGACGAGCAGATCGCCTCGGATATTCTCTCCGGTGTTTCCCGGCACGATCCGCGCCCGGATGCTGTTATCCTCACCCTTGATGCCACCAACCTCGAACGCGGCCTTTTTCTCAGCACGCAAATCATCGACCTGAACATTCCCGTAATTCTCGTGCTCAACATGATGGACCTGGCTGAAAAACACGGCATTTCCATCGACATCGACGGCCTGTCCAAAGCCCTGGGCGTGCCGGTCATCGGCATGGTTGCCAAACAGAAGCACGGTCTGGATGAGCTGAAAAACGCTCTTTCGGAAATACTGCACAAAGGTCAGGCCGCAAGGCACAGTTGTTTCGCCAGCCCAAACCGCGAACTCGGCCACATCTGCCTGCCGCTGATCGAATGGCTGCGTGAAAACGGCGTTGAAGATAACTCGCATGCTTTTACGGAATCCTTGCGTATCATTTCCCAGCCCGAAATACAGCAGCGCTGGGAGTCGCGCACGAACAACGGCCTGTCCGGCATCGTCGAGGACATCCGCGGGAAATTGCAGGATAAAGGCCTGCCGTGGAAGCAGACCGAAATCCGCATGCGCTACGAGACCGTGGACGACATCTGCAGAAAATACATCCGCCGGGAAAGCCGCCCGGCCTCGCGCACGACCGAAACGATCGATCGCATCCTGACACACAAATTCCTCGGCCCGCTGATCATGATCATCATCCTGGGCACGGTTTTTCAGTCTATTTTTGCCTGGGCAGAGTATCCGATGACCATGATCGAAGACGGCATCGCTGCTCTTGGCGACCTTGCCGTCGAATGGCTCCCGGCCGGCCCGCTGCGCGACCTGCTGGTCAACGGTGCCATCGCCGGCGTGGGTGCAGTGCTGGTCTTCCTGCCCCAGATCACCCTGCTGTTCTTTTTCATCTCCATTCTCGAAGACACCGGATATCTCTCGCGCGTGGCATTTCTGATGGACCGCATTCTCGAAAAAATCGGCCTGAGCGGCCAGTCGGTCATCCCGCTGCTCAGCTCCTTTGCCTGCGCCATCCCCGGTATCATGGCCACGCGCACGATCCAGAACTCCCGCGACCGGCTGATCACCATTTTAGTTGCACCCTTCATGAGCTGCAGCGCCCGCCTGCCGGTGTATACCCTGATGATCGGTGCCTTCATCCCGGAAATTTGGATCGGCAGCGTGTTTTATTTACCCGGTCTCGTACTGCTGTCCATGTATCTCATCGGCATGATCGCGGCCGTGGTGTCGGCAACGATTTTGCGCAAATTCGTCATCAAGGGCAAGTCAGCCAACTTCATCATGGAGCTGCCGACCTACCGCCTCCCGGTGTGGCGTTCCGTCGGCATCCGGGTCTATCAGGCTGCCCGGCTGTTCGTCAGCAATGCGGGGAAAATCATCCTCGCCGTTTCGATCATACTCTGGTTTCTGGCCAGCTATCCCAAAATCGAAGCATCGGCTGAGGTCTCTGCCCAGGAGCTGGCGCGCGCTCAGATCGAAAACAGTTTTGCAGGCAAAATGGGCCACGCCATCGAGCCGGCGATCCGCCCCCTTGGGTTTGACTGGAAAATCGGCGTCGGACTGATCACCTCATTTGCCGCCCGCGAAGTGCTGGTTTCGACCATGGCGACGATCTACAACATCCAGGATGCGGACGAAACCTCTGTGAACCTGCGCAGCGCCATGCGCGACGACATCGACCCGCGCACCGGCAAGCCGGTGTACTCCGCTCTGGTCGCCATCTCGCTGATGGTCTTTTTCGTACTCGCCTGCCAGTGCATGTCCACGCTCGCTGTGGTGCGCAAAGAAACCAACAGCCTGCGCTGGCCTGCTTTTATGTTCGTTTACATGCTGCTGCTGGCCTGGATCAGCTCTTTCGCGATCTATCAGGCCGGCCGTTTACTGGGATTTGCATAAACTGAATGAAACGAGTTCGGCCACTCGACAGGGCCTGCTGTTCCAGAATTTTATTCACTGTAAGCAAAATCGACTATCAGCGTTTCAGAATTTCAGGTGAATACCACCAGTAGCCATCTTTTGCAAGCGTGCAATCAGCTAATATGGACGAGACTTCATCATCATGAAGAGCTTTGTTTTTTGATAAAGCGGTCTTCAATTCAAGCCATAGATCAATGTTTTTCGTCTGATCTAAATATTGCAGGTTCTGGTTATCCACTTAACTCAGCACGGTTGTATCTTTTCATTCAGACCACCTGACAGCAGCACGCGCCTGCACCTGAGCTGTCATTCCGGTTTCCGCGCAGCGGAAGACCGGAATCTCCCAGACTCAGGCACATGCCAGAAAAGATGAGATTCCGGCACGGCGCTTCGCTTGGCCGGAATGACAAATGTCGGGAACTGGGCCAAGCCTGGTTTGCTGAGTAAACTGGATACCCGGTCTTGCAGGTTGATAAAGACGGATTCTAATTCTGTGACTGTTTTGTCCTGATTGAATGCGCTGATGATTCCAATGTAGCGCTTCAGGCTTTGTCTTTGAGTTTCAGCCATAACTTAGTTTACGGATTCGTTTTCTATCACGAATAAATAGTCCGACCAAAATTCATCAACTTCACAGGTTGTCGTTGTGAATACATATTTTTTTACACGACCATGGCTCATGGCCAGGCCGGAAATTTTAGCCCGACCGCTGTTGTTCTTTCTATTTGCCCTGGCCGCAGAGTGT
>DRLW01000401.1 GCA_011375275.1 Bacteroidota bacterium | reverse complement strand
TCGCTCCCGGGCGCGCTGAAGCGCGCACTACGAACGGTTTACCTCTCGTCACACCGCTCCTGCGGTGTGACGACTTTGTTGCCGCTCCGGCGGCAGCTCACAAGCGCAACGAAATACCACCTGCCCGAAAATCCGCACCTGTACCATGGGACTTCAGGCGCTTTCGCTCCCGGGCGCGCTGAAGCGCGCACTACGAACGTTCCTCTCGTCACACCGCTCCGGCGGTGCGACGGGCTTGTTGCCGCTCCGGCGGCAATTCACATGCGCATCGAAATACCGCCTGCCCAGAAAATCTGCACCTGTACCATGGGACTTCCGGTATTTTGGCTTCCGGGCGCGCTGAAGCGCGCACTACGAACGTATCCTCCCCGCGCACTTGCATTCATCGCGTTTTTCTTGATGGCCCTGGTTCTACGGCAGTTCAGAAAATGTGCAGGAGAGATTGAAAATTAGCAGGCAGGGTCAGCATGTTCTTCGGTGGTCGCTGAAGGGGATGGATGAAATGCTCATTCCTGACAGGATCGAATAAGTTGTGCGCAGAAGCCCGGGGAAAGCGGCGCCTCGAGACAGCGTCACACCGCCGTGGCGATGTGACGCGCTCGGGAATAGAAGATTTTTCGCTTAGTTCTGTCCGGCTGGTGCTTCCGGTGCAACGTGGCATTGCTGGCAGCTCAGGCGTTCCGGGTGTGTGGTGCGAATTTCTTTGACCGCATGATTGCCTGCGTGGCAGCTCAGGCAGTCCTTGCGCATGAACAGCTCGTGTGGGATCAGCAAAGGCTGGCCCTGAAGCGCGGGTTTGCTCTTTGCGCGGTCAGCTTTTTTGCCGAGGAAGAAATTCGCCACTTGCGTGCGTTGGGTAACCTGGCTGACGTGGCACTGCCGGCAACTGCTCAGTTCCGGGTGCGGGGTTTTGGGGGCGTAGGCTTGCCACTGCGGCACGTAGTCGCCGTTCTGATGACACTGCAGGCAGTTTTTGCCTCCATAACTCTCGCGCAAGACCGGATGCGGAATCACGGGCGGCGCGCCATCATAGGAGCGCAGGCTGTAAAAACGCGTGAGTGTGCGTTCGCCTCCCTTGTAGTTTTTGACTTTTTTCTTAGTGCTGGTCTGCGCCGCAGAAACCGCCACACCGGCGCAGACGATGAAGACGATCAGGACAAAATTACGCATGTTCCACTCCTTGTGTTGACGTACTGCTCTGTTTCAAATGCAGGTAGCCGAGTTCGATCGGAATGGCGATTTTTACCAGAAAAGTGAAGACGAACAGACCGAGGGCCCAGATGCCGAGGGTGATGAAGATTTCCGGCATGGTGGGAAAATACTCGACGATTTCGCCCAACTGAGAGGGAATAAAGCCAGGCACGATCAGGCCCATGCCTTTTTCTATCCAGATCGCCACGAACAGGGTGAGGCACATGACGAGAAAAACGCGTCTGTTCCTGCGCAGCTTGTGGATGGTCAGGGTGGCGGTTGCCAGCACGTTCAGGATGATGCTGGTCCATATCCACGGTACGAGCGCATTGTGGCCTTCATAACCAAAGAAGAGATAATAGGCTGAGTGAGAATGCGCCGTGGGATGGTAGAACTCCTTGAATATCTCGCTGCCGAGCAGAAACAGGTTGATCTGCGCCGCGACAGTGATGATATAGCCTAATTTATGAAAGATATTCTCTTCGATTTTAAAATCCGAATGCTTGTCGATGAAGTACAGGGTGACAGCGATAAAGGCCGGCCCGGCCGAGAAAGCCGAGGCCAGAAAACGGATTCCGAGAATCGATGAATTCCAGAACGGTTTTGAACTCAAACCGGCATAGAGAAAGGCGGTTACCGTGTGGATGGCGATAGCCCAGAACACGGAAATAAACACAAAGGGCAGATACTTTTTGGGGTCTGCTTTGCGGCCCCGATAGCGGGAATAGAGCAGATAAAACGGGATCACGATGTTCAGGGCCAGGTAGCCGTTGAGCACGATGACATCCCACGCCAGCAGAGAGCTCGGCCAGTTGAAATAGCCGATGAAGGGCAGCATGTGCCACAGCCTGTCCGGCCTGCCCATGTCTGCGATGACAAAGGCGAGGCACATGATCAGCGCAGCCACAGCAACGCCCTCACCGATGAGCACCACCCGTTTGAAATCGATATCACCAAAAATATAAGCAGGCAGCACGAGCATGACCGCAGCAGCAGCCAGCCCGACGAGAAAGGTGAAATTCGAAATGTACAGCCCCCAACTGACATGATCGTGCATGCCGGTGATGGCCAGGCCTTCCCTTAGCTGCACGCTATAGAAATACACGCCGATGAGGATAAACACGGTCAGCGTGCCCATCCAGAGGTGGTATAGCCTCTGGCCGCGCGTGGCTTCCCGGAAACCGGCGATGACAAATTTCAAAAATTCGAGCATAGTTCTCTCCCGAGGCTCAATCCATGAAGTAAAAGAATTTCGGTTCGGTTTTCAGCTCTTCCTTCAAACGAAAAACCTTTTTGTTTTCCAGAATCCAGCGGATTTCACTGTCCGGGTCCAGCAGGTTGCCAAAAATCCGCGCCCCGGTCGGACAGGCTTCAGCGCAGGCCGGCTGGCGCCCCTCGCGCGTGCGATGGACACAGAAATGGCATTTTTCCATCACGCCCTTCTGCCGGTCGCGGTTGCTGAGGTAGTGCTGGTCGCGATTGAGCTTTTCGTTCGGTATGCTGGGTTCCTGCCAGTTGAAACGCCGTGCCCAGTATGGGCACGCTGCCTCACAATAGCGGCAGCCGATGCACCAGTTGTAATCCACCACCACGATGCCGTCCTCTTCCTTCCAGGTTGCTCCCACCGGGCACACCGGCACGCAGGGTGGTTCCTCGCAGTGCATGCACTGCATGGGCAGGTAAAAATTGCCTTCAGCAGGCACCTCATGGCCATACTGCGCTTCACCGGCTTCGACATCAAATTTGCCTTTTTTGATCTCAAAGACCCGGATATACTGCATGGCCATCTCTTCGTCGAGGTTGTTTTCCAGCATGCAGGCCTTAACACAGTCGCGGTAGCCGCGGCAGGTGGAAAGGTTGATGGCATAGCCAAACAGGACACCCTCCTGGGGCGGTGTGTTCTTGATGTTGACGTTGACACCGCGTTTCAGGCGGGCTTTCTGCTCCAGACGCTGCACGACCTGATCGCGTTCTTCCTGGGTCATTTCGCGGTAGTTTTTCTGGAAAAACTCTTCCCAGCCTATGCGCGCCAGCTCTTTTTCTTCTTTGGAAGAAAAGGGCGTGGAGCAGGCTGTTGCTGTCAGCGCGGCACCGCCCAGAATTTTAAAAACATCACGGCGACTGACGCTGCGGTTATAGCTGCCGCCCCCTGCAGTCGAGGGCGGAGCTGGTTGTTCAGTTCCGGCTGCTTTTCTCCGGGCCGGGAATAGCCAGTCAAAAAAGCCCATCAGCGGTTCCTCCTCGGATTCAGTTCGGGAAAGGCAACCGGCATGCGTTTTTCCAGCGCCGGTTTGTGGGGATTATGACAACTGGTGCAGCTTTGGATCACTCTGGTGCCCTGCCAGGTATAGTACCGCTTGCCATGGGCGCCATGCAGCCAGTCGCGCTTTTTTTCGGTGTGGCACTGGCCGCAGAGTTCGTCCGCACGATCCATGTCGATCGCTGAACCAGTCAGGCTGTTCAGCTTGTTCGTATCCGAATTGCCGTGGCAGGTCGCGCAGTCCATGGTTTTCTCCTGTGCATGTGCGAGCCGGATTTCAGCGTGCGCCTGATAATCTGCCGGAGTACCGGGGATTTTCAAGCCCTGCGTGTGGCAGGTTGCACAGGGGTACTGCACCATATCCGGAGTGCGCCGGGCCACGAAAAACGGCCTGGTATCTTCGCTCTCGACGGCAATTTTGGGCAGATCGAAGGTCAGATCGATAAACGGTGTGTTGTGCCGGGCATCGGTTACCAGTGCCGGGTCGTCCTCGTAACGGGCGCAGGCCAGTGCGACCAGCACCAGAAGTACGATAACGACCCGCAGCGCCACGCCCGGCATCAGGTACTGGTGTTTAAAGTGCTTGCCGGGCATAGCCAATCCTTTCGATGCGTACTGCTGCTTTTTTATAATCAGGCTGTTTGGAAATGGGACAATAGGCGTCCAGGGTCACTTCGTTGATGAGCAGGTTCTCGTCGAAGAAGGGCACGAAAACCGTTCCGCGCGGCGGCTTGCCACGCCCGTTGATCACGGCCCTGGCCTTCACCTTGCCGCGCCGGGAAATTACGGCCACGAGATCGCCCTCGCTGATGCGCATCTCGGCAGCATCGTCCGGGTGGATTTCGATGTACGCTTCCGGTGCTGCACGGTACAGGTCCGGCACCCGTCGGGTCATGGAGCCGGTGTGCCAGTGCTCGACGATCCGGCCGGTTGTCAGCCACATCGGATACTCTTCGTCCGGTATTTCGGGCGGCGGCTCATAAGGCCGGAAGATGATGTGGGCGCGGTGCGTGCTCTTATTGCCGTAAAAGTCGAACATGCTGCCCGGCTTGCAGAACGGATCATACTCCTCATTGTAGCGCCACGGCACTTCCTTGCCGTTGACATAGGGCCACTGCACGCCCGGACGGGCAACCAGCTCATCATAGGGTGCAATGTCGTGTCCGGTGTTGTCGTGAAACTGGCGATACTCCTCGAACAGATCGCGGGTGATGGTTTCCTGCGGATAATCGAACAGCTCGCCCAGACCCATCCTGCGCGCCACTTCGATGATCTGCTCCATGTCCGAAAGGCAGTCACGCGAGGGCGGCTCGACCATTTTGATGTGATGCTGCGTGCGCCGCTCGGCGTTGCCAAAAAAGCCTTCGCGTTCGATCCACATGGCAGCAGGCAGAACCACGTCAGCGATTTCCGTGGTGCGCGTCGGATAGATATCCGAGACGATGATGAAGCGGTCTTCTTTCTTCGCCCCGTCGCGGTAGCGGTTCAGCTTCGGCAGGGTAACCATGGGATTGGTGCATTGAATCCAGATCGTGCGGATGTCACCGCGGTCGAGAGCGCGGAACATGGCCATGGTGTGGTTGCTCGGTTTCGGGTCGATGCGTTCGACCGGGATTTTCCATATTTTGGCAGCTTTCTTACGGGCTTTCTCACTCATGACAACGCCATAAGGCAGCTTGTGCGTCAGCGTGCCCACTTCTCGCACGGTGCCACAGGCGCTCGGCTGGCCGGTGAGAGAGAAGGGGCTGTTGCCGGGCTTGGAAATCTTCCCGGTCAACAGGTGGATGTTGTACACCAGGTTGTTGATCCAGGTACCCCGGGTGTGCTGGTTCATGCCCATGCACCACAGGGACATGACTTTGAGATTCGGATTGCCATACAGGCCGGCGAGATAGCGAATCTGCTCCGCAGGAACGCCGGAGAGCTCCTCAACATACTCGGGTGTATATTTTTCGATGGACTTTTTGAACTCTTCGAAACTCATTTCTGAGAGTTTGTCCTTAAAAGCAAATTTGTCTTCCAGGCCATAGCCGATGTTGGTTTTCCCCTTTTTGAACAGGGTGTGTTTCTTGATGAAATTCCAGTCCAGCCAATTGTGTTTGACCAGCTCGTGACAGATGGCGTTGGCAATAGCCAGGTCTGTCTGCGGGTTAAAAACCATAACCGTGTCTGCGGCCTCGGAGGTGCGCGTCAAACGCGTGCAGAGGTCGATGATCTTGACGTGCGGGTTCTTGCGCCGGTTTTCCAGAATGCGCGAGAACAGCACCGGGTGCATTTCCGCCATGTTATTGCCCCACATCACGAAAACGTCTGCGATGTCCAGGTCCTGATAGCAGCCCATCGGCTCATCCATGCCAAAGCCGGTGAGAAAACCGGTAACAGCGCTGGCCATGCACAGGCGGGCATTGGCTTCAAGGTTGTTCGTGCCGATACCGCCTTTCATGAATTTCGATGCTGCATAGCCATCGACGATAGCCCACTGGCCGCTGCCATACATGGCGACTGCGTCTTTACCGTGCTTCTCGATCGTGTCCTTAAAACGTTTGGCAATCAGGTCCAGAGCTTCCTCGAGTTCAACCTCAACCAGCTTGCCGTTTTTGCGCACCATCGCCTTTTTCAGCCGGTCTTTAGCATACAGAGTTTCGATGCTGTGATAGCCTTTGACACAGCAGAGACCGCGGTTTACCGGCGAAGCCGGATCGCCTTTAACAGCAACAGCGCGACCATTTTTGATGCCGATGAGTAGCCCGCAGCCGGTACCACAGAAACGGCAGGGGGCCTTGTGCCAGTTCAGACCGTCTTTTTTCATCGGGTTGACTCCGGCAAAAGCTACACCCGGAATCACCGTGGCAGCCGCAGCGGCAGCCGCAGACAACGCCATGGATTTCAGAAAATCGCGACGGGTTACATCGTTGCTCATACAGACGCTCCTTTCGGTTGCAACATTTCCGGCCTGCTCATGAAGATCAGTGCCAGGCATTTAAGAGATGGTAGATGAGAAAGTTTTTCCTGCAGGGCCATGTCTGCTTTTTTGGATGGGGTATCTGTGACAAAAATCAGAACATCATGCTGCTCTGCTTCGCGAACCTCAACGCAGCCCTCGAGAGCTTCAAGCTCTGCGCGCAATTGTTCTGTTTGCCCGTCCATCGCATAAGCGAGATAACTGCAAATTGCCATTTCAGCCTCTTTTGTCTGGTTTGTGGAGAAAATTGACCGTGACCTTGGCAAGACCTGTGCCACGTGAGCAGGTGAAGTTTTCCCCTGTTGTTATTGCGTGTATCGGAATAGTTCAGGATAAAACCGGTAATTTTTTTTCCTGTTTTCAGAAAATTCTTATTTCCCGTTTCCTGAAATCAGGAAGCAGAAAATCCCGGGCCGTCCTGCAGTTCATGTCCGTACCTGCCAACAGGCGCAGCAACACGTGCCTCGCGGATCACATGCGAGCTGATGTTTCTTGAGGGGGGTTCATATCATTGATAGACCTTGCTGAACCGGGCTTGCTTGTCCAACAGTGAGAGTAAGATGCTCAGATGCAACCAGTCCGGACACTGAGGGCTCTGCGGCCATTTTGGCGCCATACGCAAGCGTGCTCATCAACCGCTTTGCAGTAAAATCGTGAGCTGCCGGAGTTCCTCCTCCGTGAGGGCGGTGCTGCTGGCAGCGGCGTTTTCCAGTGCCTGTGCAGCGTTTCGGGCTCCTGCTATTGCAAAATTCTGTGGCGAAATCTGCAGGATCCAGCTCAACGCCAGTTGGGCGACGGTGAGGTTACGCGAGCGGGCGATGAGGCGGAGTTTTTCCACCAGCCGGCGATGGCGTGAGAGTGCCGGTTCGTTAAAATTGTCGTCCTTCCGGCGCCAGTCGTCCTCGGCCAGTTTTTCCGGGGTGAATGTATCGGTGAGCAGGCCGTTTTGCAGCGGGCTGTAGGCCAGGAGGGCGATACCATGTTCGCGGCACGCAGGCAGGAGTTCCTCGAGAGCCTCGCGGCGGATCATGCTCAGTTGCGTCTGCAGACTTTGTACTGGCGCAATTTTCTGGCAGCGTAACAGCAGGCGCACATCGTAGTTGCACACGCCGATGTGACGCACTTTTCCTTCTTGTTTCAGGCGGACCAGTTCACCCCAGGAGTCGAGCACAGAGGTGTTGGGGTCCGGCCAGTGGTGCTGGTAGAGGTCGATATAGTCGGTTCGCAGGCGGCGCAGACTGCCTTCGATCTCTTTGCGGATGCTGTCCGGGCGCAGGCTGCGCCGGACTTTGCGGCTGTCATCCCAGGGCAGGCCGCATTTGGTGGCGATGTAGATGTTCTCCCGGCCGAGTTGGGTAACCGCCCTGCCGATCAGGCTCTCGGCGTGGCCAAAGCCGTAAATAGGTGCGGTATCCACCCAGTTGATGCCTTTTTTAAAGGCAGCATAGATGGCACGCAGTGAGTCGGCATCATCCTGCGGGCCCCACCCCCAGGCCCATTGCCCGCCCATGGCCCATGTTCCCAGGCCAATTTCCGAAAAGATTGCTCCGTGTTTGCCGAGTTGTCTGTAGCGCATAGGTCAGATGAATTGGTAAAATTTGCAATAAAACCGGCTGGACAATTTTTTTAGCATAAAGTTATGTGAATGATCGCTCACTCTTCATCTGTCACTTCCCACCTTCGGCCTGTTCGGGCCGGAAAATGAAGTCACGGTCAGCGGCAATCCCAGGCAGAAGGCTGGAGACCCGGCGATCAGATACCGCGTGCAGCGCCTTGGGTTTTTCAGGCTAAACTCCGATCGTCTCGGCGATCACTTCGCCGATGGAGACCATCTCTTCCGCAGTCAGCGGGTTTTCTGCAACAGCAGTCAGGTCCAGCAGTTGTTCCGGCGTCCGGGCTGCAACCACGGCTGC
>DRLW01000400.1 GCA_011375275.1 Bacteroidota bacterium | reverse complement strand
GGTCCATGCTGAGCGCCCCGCTGGCAAACTGGGCAGCGCTGCCCTGGTTGTCGAAATCGAAATCAGCATCGGTGATCAAAAGCAGCTTTCCCTGTAACCGCTTGCTGTAGATCGGCAACCCTGCTCCTAATTTCAGAGTCGGGTAGATAATTTCCTTTCGCCCCGTGTTCCAGGCGAGAATAGTAGTGGTGATATCCTGCAACGTAGCACCCAGGTACAGATCGCTCCACGGATTGGATTGCACGCCGATATCGACTCCAAAACCAAAGGCCGAGTTGTCATCAAAGCCTTTCTGCAGGACTTTCACTGATGCACCCAGCTTCAAGAGTGGTGACCAGTTACGGGCATAGGACAGGAAAAGGCCATATTCCGCATTGGAAAACAGGTAGTCAGCATAGGGAGAGTTGCGCCGCAAGGTACCGTCTTCATCCGTGTAAACCGCTCCAAGCTCAAGGTCGGGCCGCGGCAGGCGTGAACGGGGGATATCATCGACACCGAGGCGGATCAGGCCGATGCCGAAGCTCGCATCCGGCCCGTAGGGCATGGCAGCAGCGAACGAGTTATAGTTGACAACTCCGGCAAACTCCTGGGCATGCAGCAGGGAGAACTCCGGATAATTGAGTTTGCTCAGGCCTGCAGGATTCCAGTAAACAGCCGTGGCATCGCCCGCAACAGCTGAATAGGCGCCCCCCAGGCCGAGGGCGCGGGCACCGATGCCATTGTTCAAAAAAGCATCCGCATATTTGCCACTTTGCGCAGACAGTGTGCCACCACCCGGCGCGAGAATGAGAAAAAAAATGGCGGCCCGAAGCAAACGCGAAGTCTTACTGTATGTGAGCATAAAGTCGTCCTTGCTGAATTTTCGCTGCATGATTTGTACTCTGCAACAGCGTTACTGCGGAATTTGTTTCCGCACTTACCCGGAAATTTTCGCCTTGAGATCGACGAGAAAGGAAAAAGCCTGCAGCGGCGTCATATTTTCTATATCTGCTTTTTTCAATTCTTCTGCAAGAAAATTGTTTTCGCTGGCAAAAAAGTCGAGCTGGTTGCGTGATGCTGCTGTTTTTTGATTCGGGCGCGCTGCCAGCTTTGGGGTGTGGTTCGGTGTGAGCGCATTCTGCTCGAGATTGAGCAAAACTTCCTTGGCCCGTGTAATCACCGGCCCCGGCAGTCCAGCCAGTTTGGCGACCTGAATGCCGTAGGAGTGATCACTGCCGCCTTCGACAATGCGGCGCAGAAACACGATCTGGTCACCCCATTCTTTGACTGCCACGGAGTAGTTTTTTACCCGCGGCAGGATCATCTCCAGCTCAGTCAGTTCGTGGTAGTGGGTTGCGAACAGCGTTTTCGCGGCGACATTGCTGTTCTGATGCAGATATTCGACCACAGCCCAGGCGATGGACAGACCATCGAAGGTACTGGTGCCGCGGCCTATCTCATCGAGAATGACCAGCGATCGCGGCGTGACGTTGTTGAGAATATTTGCCGTTTCGCTCATTTCGACCAGAAACGTACTCTCCCCCGCGGCCAGGTTATCCGAGGCGCCGACGCGGGTAAATATCTTATCCACAACGCCGATTTTGGCACTTTTGGCCGGCACAAAACTGCCGATCTGAGCCATCAGTGCGATAAGTGCGACCTGGCGCAGATAGGTCGATTTTCCAGCCATGTTCGGGCCGGTGATGATCTGAATCTGAGACTGTTTGCAGTCGATGTGCGTGTCATTGGGCACAAAATTTTCACCAAAGGGCAGAATTTTTTCCACCACAGGATGCCGGCCTTCGATGATGTCGATGGAATCCTTGTCATGCATCTGCGGCCGCACGTATTTGTTTTCCACCGCCAGGACGGCGAAATTGCACAAACAGTCGAGCACCGCGATCTGGTAGGCGTTGGTCTGTATCTGTTGTGCATATCCGGCCACCCGATTTCGCAGTTGCAGAAAAAGATCATACTCCAGCGCGACGATCTTCTCCTCTGCCTGCAGAACCTGCTCTTCATATTCTTTCAATTCCGGGGTGATGAAGCGCTCGGCATTGACCAGGGTTTGCTTGCGGATATAATGCTCCGGCACTTTCGACAGATTGGGTTTTGTCACTTCGATGTAGTACCCGAAAACCCGGTTATAACTCACTTTCAGGGAGGGGATGCCGGTCTTCTCGCGTTCGCTGGTCTGCAGTTTGAGAATCCAGTCCTTGCCGGAAAAAGCGATTTCGCGCAGCTTGTCCAACTGCTCATGATAGCCATCGCGGATAATCGCACCTTCAGTGACAGAGAGCGGCGGATTATCGACCAGAGCCTGGCGGATTTCCGCGACCATACCGGTGATGGGGTCGATTTTTTCACGGATATCCTGCAGAAGCCGCGACTCACAGTCAGCCAACTGCTCGCGCAGCGGCGCGATCGCGGCCAGAGAATCAGCGAGGGCGAGCAGGTCACGCGCATTGGCGCGCTGGGTGATGACTTTGGTGATCAAACGCTCGAGATCACCGACATTTTTCAAGCCGTCGCGCAACGCTGTGCTGCGCTGGCTGTCGCGGTGAATTTCATCCACGGCATCGTGGCGCAGGCTGATCTGCTCGATCGTACGCAACGGTCGCGTGACCCAGCGCGCCAGCAGACGGGCGCCCATCGGCGTCACGGTTTTGTCGATGACCGCGATCAGCGAGCCTTTTTTCTCTCCGCGCAGTGTGCGCATGATTTCGAGATTACGTTGGGTGGATGAGTCGATCCCGACGTGCTGGTCTTCGTGATCGCGTGACAGCGCTGTGATATGCTCGAGTTCGGATTGCTGATTTTCTTTGAGATAATGCAGGCAGGCGCCTGCCGCGCTGATACCAGCGTGCATATCCTCGCAGCCAAACCCTTTCAGTGTCAGGGTTTTGAAGTGCTGTGTCAGCTTCTCATAGGCATAATCATAGCTGAATGTCCAGGCATCGCGGCGGGTGAGCAGGACATCTGTGAGCGGAAAGCCGCTATCGCGGAAAAACTGCTCCTGCTCGTCAGCGATGAGGATTTCAGCCGGCTGGATCAGCGTGAGGTAATCGACGAGACGATCCCGCCCCAGCTCTATGACGCGAAATTCGCCTGTGGAGATATCCACCGTAGCCACACCCAGCATATCTTTGTCGAAGTAAACAGCGGCAAGATAGTTGTTGCTGCGGCTGTCCAACAGTTCGTCGGCCAGCGCCGTACCCGGTGTGACGATTTCGGTGATCGCCCGCTTGACGATGGTTTTGGCCTGTTTCGGGTCTTCCACCTGCTCGCATATCGCAACGCGATAGCCCGCTTTGACCATTTTGGACAGATACGTATCCAGAGCATGGTACGGAAAGCCGGCCAAAGGAACATCCGATGATTTCCCGTGCGCCCGCGAGGTGAGCGTCAGGCCGAGCACTTCTGATGCGATTTTGGCATCATCGTAAAAAAGCTCGTAAAAATCTCCCATGCGGAAGAAGAGAATCTCGTCCTGATGCTTGGCCTTGATATCGAGATACTGCCGCATCAGCGGCGTGGTCTTACTTTCTTTCGTCATCTTTGATATGCCGGATATCGTCACTCCAGTTCAACTTCGCACGCAGCACGTCGAAGAATGTGTGCTGTTTTCTTTGCAGCAATGTGATGGTATGCGGTGCTTTTTCGATCACCAGCTTGTGTTGTGGTTCCAGGGTGGAGAAATCCTGCCCGTCTGCGTTGACGCCCAGCTCCTGCGTATTGCCCCTGCCGGGCCGGATGGTGATCCGAGAGGAGCAACTCACCACGATTGGCCGCGCTGAGAGCGAATGCGGACAGATGGGAGAAAGCAGAATCGTGTTCAGGCCCGGGACCACAAAAGGCCCGCCCACGGCCAGGGAATATGCCGTCGAACCCGTCGGTGTCGCGACGATCAAACCATCGCCAAAGTACGTCGCGACAAAATCATCGTCCACCCAGATGCTGATCCCCGCCACCTGGTTGCGGTTTCTGCTGATCACGACAACATCGTTGAGGGCATCGACCGAAGCGCCCATCCGGCCGGCGGAATCGACCATGGTTGCGCGCAACAGCATGCGGTTCTGGCGCTCACAGTGCCCCTGGCTTACTTCGCGAAACGCCTGCTGAAAATCTTCGGGCGTCACATCTGCAAGAAACCCAAGACCACCAAACTTGACCCCGAGAATGGGTACATTGGCTCTGCCGACAACGCGGGCTGCAAAGAGAATAGTGCCATCCCCGCCCAGGCTGACGAGCAGGTCGCACTGGTCGGCCAGCTCGGAAAATTCATCGACGATATCGATCGCAGAACGCGCATTCGAGGAGAGCATGCCGGCGAGATCGCTGCGCAGCCGGACGGACTTCCCCTGAGACAACAGCCAATCCACCCAACCGGGAAGATACTGGCTGATCTCCTTTTTCGCCGGATTGCCAAGAAAGCTGATGTTCATCAGATATCCTCGCCCTCGAGTAGATCGAGCTGAAAGCCGGTATCTGTCTTGATCAGCTTTTTGACCTTTTTCTCTGCTTCGTCGAGTTTCTCGCTGCACTGCCGGGCCAACCCGATCCCCTCCTCAAAAGCTGCGATGGCCTCGTCGAGGCTGCCTTTTCCCTGCTCCAGGTTTTCGACGATCTCTTCGAGCCGGCTCAGGGCCTTTTCAAATTTCACTTTTGCTGGCATATCGTTCCACCGTATTTTTCTTTGTTTCTCTTCATCTCTCCTCACGCCGCTCCAGCGGTGTGACGTTCATCCCGACGCTCCAGCGTCACCGCTGCCCACCTCGGCCATCCGGCACACTACTATCTGTGCGCATCGTGTCTGATTATTCCGTTCTCTCTGCTTTTGGCTGAAGCCGGCTTGCACCATGAAGTTCTCGAAGCGCACGAAGAGAGCCGAAGTATCGTAAAATCAATACCAGCAGTTCCCGCCTTTCTTCTTGTTTTTCTTCGAGTTCATCGTGCACTTCACTGGTTATCCATTTAACTCAGCACGGTTGTATTTTTTAAACCGGACTGCGTTACAACAGCACCTGCCGACCCCGGAACCGTCATTCCGGTTTCCCCGCAGGGGAAGACCGGAATCTCCCTGACTCTGGCACGTGCCCAAAAAGATGAGATCCCGCCACTGCGCTGCGCCTGGCCGGAATGACACATGCCGGTATCTGAGCCGGGCCCGGTTTGCTGAGTGAACTGGATACCCGGAGTGCACTTCGTGGTTCAAAAAAAGCACAAGGACGAGTTCCACAACCTCACGGATATTTCGCGTTGTAAGCAACTCTCACGATTCATCCACTTCGATCTCATTGACAGATGCCCCGGCGCGGCCATCGTGGAACCGGACCGAGATCTTCTGGCCGGTACGCAGTGCACCGGCAGAGGTGATGATGTGGCCGGATTGCGCATCGAGTGCCATGGTGTAACCGCGCTTGAGCACGTTCTCGTGTCCCAGCGCGATCAACCGCTTGCGCAGCGATTCGACCTCCACCCTGTCGCGGGTGATTCTCTGTAGCATGCTGCTTTCAAGTCTGCGCCGCAGTTCGTCACACGTCTGCCGGTACTGGCGGATGAGATCACGCGGCTGCTGCAGAGCATAGCTGTTGTGCAGCGCCTCGGTTTTGTGCCGCAATTCGCGGATTCGTGCCATCAGGGAACGATAGCCGCGGAGTATTAAATTCATCACCGTCGCGCGCACTTCCTCATGGTCCGGAACCACGAGCTCAGCCGCAGCCGAGGGCGTGGGTGCGCGCAAATCGGCGACAAAATCTGCAATAGTAAAATCGACCTCGTGCCCGACAGCGCTGACGACCGGGATCGACGACTGTACGATAGCCCGGGCGACGATCTCTTCGTTGAAGGGCCATAAATCTTCCAGCGACCCTCCCCCCCGACCGACGATGAGCACGTCGGCTTCTCCGAATTCGTTGAACTCCTCGATACCGGCGACGATGTCTGCCGCAGCCTCCGGCCCCTGAACCAGCGCAGGGCGCAGAATGATTTCCGCAACCGGCCAGCGACGTCTGAGCACAGAGATCAGGTCGCGTATCGCAGCGCCTGTCGGGGAGGTCACGACCCCGATCCGTGCAGGGAAAAGCGGAAGCGGGCGTTTACGGCTGGCATCGAACAACCCCTCAGCCGCGAGTTTCTCCTTCAGCCGCTCAAAAGCGAGCTGCAGGTCTCCAAGCCCGGCTGGGGACATCTGCATGACATCGAGTTGATACACACCACGGCGTTCGTAAACAGTTATTCTGCCATAACACTGAACTTTCATGCCGTTTTCCGGCCTGAAGCGCAGGGAACTATTTCGCCCGGCCCACATCACGCAGGGCAACTGCGAGGCTTCATCTTTCAGGGAAAAATACATATGGCCGGAAGAGTGATGTTTGAAATTGGAGAGTTCGCCTTCGACGCGATACCACGGCAGGGACTGTTCGATCAACAGCTTGATGTTTCTGTTGACCTGTGAAACGGTCAGAACATCCTGTGCTTCTGACTCCGGCTGATAGTCAAAAAAATCCATTCAGTGATCAACCCGGTTCGGTCGTGCAGACAACAAGGCTCCGGGGGTGAACCTCAATTGCGCTGCAACAGGTTTTTGATGGTTTCTTTCAGCTCCGACATATCCGAGGATTTGACGATATATGCATCCGCAATGCGGCCGCGGAAATTATCTCTCCAGACATCATAGGCAGTGTGCAAAATAATCGGTATTTTGTCGTTTACGTTGATAATCTTACCCATGAGTTCAAGTCCGTCCTCCCCGGAAAGGCGGATATCCAGGATGGCCAGATCAGGGTGGTGCCTGACGATAATCTCCAGTGCTTCAGCTCCGTTTTTAGCGTCATAAACCGTATAGCCATCGTCGCTGAGTATCTGCTTGTACAACATGCGCAGGCTGCGTTCGTCCTCCACAAGCAATATTTTCGCGTTCTTTGTCATGTATGCTGTCCAAATACCGTTTGATGAGTGGGAAAGTCAACGAACCCGAGTCGTGCCGTCTGAATCACATAGCGTGAATGCACTGCCATAGCCAAACAAAAAAGCGCTGCTTTATCCGGCTCACAGGATCATTTCCTGCAGACTGGCCGGGCCTTCGTTATGGTCATCTGCTTTCTTCAGATCGATCGGCAGATTAACTTTGAAAACGCTGCCCGTGTTTGGTTCGGAATGTACTGTGATTTCGCCACCATGGTTGTGGATAATTCTTCTCGAGATGGCCAGGCCCAGACCTGTGCCATGCTCCTTGGTGGTGAAAAAGGGGTTGAAGATCGAATCGAGCACGCTTTTCGGGATCCCACGGCCGTTATCACTCACCGTGATCTCGATATCCCGGCCACGGAGCAAAGTGGCGATGCCGATTCTCCCTCCGGGGCCTATCGACTGCAGGCTGTTTTTCAGCAGGTTGAGAAGGACCTGCTTAATCTGATCGGGGTCGAACAGACAGTCAGGCAGGTTATCCTGCAAATTCATGCTGCAGTTGATGCCGTTTTTCTGATATTCTGGTTTCAGTTGCAGGCACAGCTCATGAATGAGTGTATTGATATTGCCCTGTACGAGCTGAGGTTCGTTTGTCCGGGTAAAGTTGAGAACATTGGCCAGAATGCTTTCCAGACGCACGACCTCATCGACGATGATGCGTGCCGGATCGTCTTCTCTCTGCTCGCCGTTCTGGCAGGCCTTTTCTGCCATCCGGCGTGCCCAGCCGCCGATCGTGACCAGCGGATTGCGGATTTCATGGGCGACGTGCGCAGCCATCTCACCGATTGCTGCCAGCCGTTCCGCGTGGATGAGCTTTTCCTGCGTTTCCTTGAGTTCGTTGAGGGCTTTTTCCAGCTTGCGGTTATCGTCCTCGATCTTTCTGAAAGCAGCGAGCCGCACCATGGCATTTGCTGCATGCGCGGCTGCCAGTGCGAGCATCTGAATCCGGGACTGATGCAGCTTGACATGTCCGTATTTATTATCAGCGATGATAATGCCCCAAAGCCGTTCCGGGCTGTGCAGGGGGATGGAAACAAACTCATCGAGCTCGAGGGCTGCAAGCTCTGCCGGTGAGTGGGTGGTATCCCGGAAGCTGTTCCGGCTCCTGGCTGCTATGCTGCGATATTGCTTGCGCTCGAGAAAATGTTTGACAAGCTGGCAGTCGCTGTCCACCGGAATGGTGATACCTCGCACCTTCTGGTTGAGAGCGGCGGAATTCTCCTTGCCGAAGCGACCGTACTTGCGCAGGAAATGATCGATTTCGATGTTTTCGTGGCTGAGCTCTTCCCAGATCCGGCGTGCTTCCTCGCTGGAAGACGGGCCTACCGCGAGCCTGCCCCTCAATATCTGCTTTTCCTCGTCATAGAGAAAAATCATCGCGCGCGTAAATCCGAGCCCCTGCCCTGCAGTCGCGGCGGTGAGCAGAAGCTGCAGCACTTCGTCGATGTTGCGCGCTTCCTGCATCACTTGCGAGATATTGGAAAGAATCATGCGCTCGAGTTGCGCTTTTTGTTTCTCGGTAATATCTTCGATGATGCCGATCGTCCCGTCAACAGCACCGGTATTGCCCGTGCGCATGGGCACGAAATGGACGTTCAGCACAGAGCGCACCGCAAAACGGGGTGACCAGAACAGGACTTCACGCAACCATGGTTTACCCAGGGAAAGAACGTAAGACACGCCCTCGTAAAAAAATGTATTGCGCAGCTCATCGTTTTCGAGAATGTTCAACTCGCTGGCACTCTGGCCTGTAGCCGCTTCCAGAACTTTCAGAGCATGCCGGTTGATCTGAGTGATCTTACCGCCCCGGTTCGTGGCGATAATACCGACCGGCGCATTGTGCACAACCTGGGTGATGATATCCCGCGAGGTGCGTACAGCACGCTTGAGCAACTGGTTATCGCGGCGCATATCATTGATAATGAAAATATTCTCGATGATATTTGCCAGTTCGCGCAGGCCAAAGGGCTTTTGCAGATAAGCCAGGACTCCCTGGCGCAGTAAACGCGTCTTCAGGCTGTCATCACACCCGTTGGCTGTCAGAAGAATGACCGGCGTTTTGCTGATTGCCTTGTATTTCGGATTGCTGCACAGCTCCTGATAGACTTCCTCGCCGTTGAGGCCGGGCATCATGTAATCGAGCAGCACGACATCAGGCCGCTCGGTCAGCATCATATTCAGCCCCTCCTTGCCATTGAAGGCGGAGACGATATTGTAGCCCTCACGCTCGAGATAAGCCATTGCGAGATCATGCATGATCTTCTCGTCATCCACGAGCAATATTTTTCGCATAGAGCTCATCGCATTACCACATGTTGGATGATTATGCTGATCAACTGCGGGCTGGACTGGAAGTGTTCTGCTGGATCCGTTGGACCTGGGATGCTGTTGTTCCGCAGCCGGGAACTGATTGTTTCAAACCGCGGGGAAACGGCCTGACGAAAGAACCGCTGCGACGTGCGTCACAACGGTTGCTGTGCTGCCCGCATCATGACCAAACTGAACAGATACGGGCAGTGTGTGTCGGCAATCTGTCTCAAGCTGAAAAAATTTTCAGCTATCCCGCACTCCAGGCGCTCGGCGCGCTCAGGCAAACAGCGCGGGATGAGAACCGGTCATTACTTGTTCTTCTTCTTATGACGATTCTTGCGAAGACGTTTCTTGCGTTTGTGCGTTGCGATCTTATGGCGTTTTCTTTTCTTACCGCTTGGCAAGGTTCTTCTCCTTGATAATCAATAGGTTATGACTTATGTGATTTATTGCGTAAAATCAAAACAACTCCGCTGCCCGGCGCATCGTTCTGGTTTCAGACACACCTGTCACGGAATACTGAAAAGCCCACCTGATGCAAAAAAGCTCTGATGCGCCTTTCAGTTATCTGGCCGGTCCATTACTCGCCATCGTCCGAAGACGCAGGCGTATAGGTCGGGTTGATGCCCTGATCGACGGCTCGGCGCAGGTCCCGCGACGCTTTGAACACCGGAGATTTATGGGCAGGAACGTTCATTTCCTTACCGGTCTTGGGGTTGACACCGTAGCGTGCGTTGCGCTGAACGACCCTGAAACTGCCGAAACCGCGCAGGGTAACACTGTCACCGGTCGCCAGCGCATAGCTGATCGTCGCCAGAAAGCCATCGACGACTGCAGCTGTTTCTACTTTGGTCAGGCCGGTTCCTTCCGCCAGGATGTCGATAATGTCGGTCTTGGTCACAGATGCCTCCTACATTCATGTTAAAATACCAATTGATAGCGTAAAACAGGCAGGTTCTGCATCTCAGACAGCAT
>DRLW01000399.1 GCA_011375275.1 Bacteroidota bacterium | reverse complement strand
TTTCCTGGTCGCAGGATGGCACAGCCCTGCTGACGCGCATCTCCCGTTACGAGGGCTTCCGCCGTCTGCATGCCGTCACCCTGTTTGACGCTGCCACCGCCACGGCGCGCCAGCTCACGGATTTACGCGGGCGCATGCCCGACCTGCCACGCTGGACGCCAACACAGGAGCGGGTGTACTTTTTTAACGGCAGCACGCTGGAGTTTGCCGATACCGGCCTGAAGCCCGTGCAGCGCGCCAAGGCCACAACAACGGTTCTGCCCTACATCCGCTACAGCCACATCGAAATTCAGGACAGCCGCAAAGGTACGGCACACCGCATCAGCGGGCTGGAGACCGAGCGCAGCATCAATCTGGAGATTTCGCCGGATTTCAGCAAAATCGCTTTCGAAGTCGTCGGCGGCAACCTGTTCGTGGCTGATATCGATGGCAGCAATCCCATCGACCTCGGGCCCGGCTTCCGGCCACAGTGGTCGCCGGACGGCCGCTTTCTCGCGTTCATGCTCAGCGAAGACGATGGCCATACCTTCACGGCCTCGGATATCTACATCATCAGGGCTGATGGCAGCGAGCGCACCCGCCTGCAATTCACCGAAGACCGGATGGAGATGGACCCGAGCTGGTCTGCGGACGGCACCAAACTGGTCTTCCACGACCATCGCAACGGAGAAATTTATATCGTCGAACTCGAATACACGAACTGAGGCCTGAGAGCGCATACCGGAGTCTTTTCATGAAAAAAATCTTCTTTACTATACTGCTGTGCAGCGTGCTCGCCCCTGAGCTGCCAGCACAGGTTACCGGCCTCAGCGGCTGGAATATCTTTCTCGACCCCGGCCACAGCCGGCGGGAGAACATGGGCGTTTACAACTATTCCGAGGCGGAAAAATCTCTGCGCGTCGCGCTGCACCTGCGCGATCTGCTCCTGACCCATACCGATATCGACACGGTGTATTTATCGCGCAGCAACGACCAGGTTTCTGTTTCCCTTTCACAGCGTACCGACATGGCCAACAGCCTGGGCGCGGCATGGTACCACTCGCTGCACAGCAATGCCGGCAGCTCCACAGCCAACAACACGCTGATGCTCTGGGGACAGTACTATGGCGGCAGCGAAAAAGTGCCAAACGGCGGCAAAGCCATGAGCGACATCATGATCGATCGCCTGAGCCGCAGCATGCGCATCCCCAGCATCGGCTCGCGCGGGGACTGCAGCTTTTACAGCTATACCGGTGCCTGCTCGCCGAGCTGGCGCGGCCCTTATCTGCACGTCAACAGAAAAACGACCATGCCCTCAGAGTTGAGCGAGGCGGGCTATCATACCAGCCCGGTGCAGAACCCGCGCAATATGAACGATGATTGGAAACGGCTGGAGGCCTGGGCTTTTTTCTGGTCGATTCTCGATTTGCACGGTATCGAAAGGCCGGCTATCGGGCTGGTCGCCGGTTATGTCACGGATATCGAGACCGGCACGCCGATCAACGGCGCTGTCGCCCAGCTCGGCGACAGCAGCTACACCACCGACACCTTCGAATCCCTGTTTTCCCGCTATGTGTCCGATCCTGATCTGCTCAGCAACGGCTTTTTTTATTTCGAAGATGCGCCCCTGGACTCCCTCGTGCTGACGGTGTCGGCCGAGGGCTACAGAAGCGACACCGTGACCGTCGCGGTTTCGGACAGTTTTTTCACCTTTCATGATTTCAAACTGATCTCCACGGTACCACCGCAGGTGGTCGCAACCACGCCGGCACCGGGCAGTGAAAATGTCGATGCCTGGGCGCCTATCGTCATCGATTTCAGCCGCGGCATGAATCGCGATTCCGTGGAGGCAGCAATCGAGTTTTCACCACAGGCGAGCTGGCGCACAGCCTGGGACACCAGACGCAAGCGCCTGGCCATCATCCCCGACACCCTCGAATATCGCACCGCCTATACCCTGACCCTGCAGCCTTCGGCAACAGACAGCTACGGCAACCCGCTGGACGGCAACGGCGATGGCACCGGCGGCGATGCCTTCATCCTGAATTTCACCACCGGTAACGAAGACCGGCAGCCTCCGCAGCGCATCGACCAGTATCCGGTGACCGATGCTGATGCCGTCGAGCTCAACCCGGTGATCACCTTTGTTTTTGATGAACCGATCAAAACCACTTCCCTGCGCACAACCACCATCAGGTTGCAGCGCAGCAGCGATGACACCTACGTCAGCGGAGTGCTGCGCCACCATATCGTCGGCGAAGTGAGCGTGCTCAGCTTTTTCCCCAACGATGAACTCGAACCGAGCATGCGCTACCGCGTTACCCTCAACCCCGGATTCACAGACCGCATCGGTAACGCTGTGACCGATCTGCACGAATTCGAATTTTCCACTTCAGCCTATGCATTTAACCCCACGACAATCGATAATTTTGACTCGGGCAACACCAACAACTGGTTCGAGCCACAACAAAGCGGCAGCACCACCGGCATCATCACAGAACAGACCAGCGTCGGGGTGAACAACAGCTTTGTCAATCTGCACAGCAACAGCACTTATGCGATGCGCCTGAGTTTTGCCTGGGATACCACAGCCGGGCGCTGGCTGCTGCGGGAATATCTTTACGGCAGCAAACCGCGCAGCATCACGTTCCGCAACGACGCTGTGCTGCAAGTCTATGTCTTCGGCGATGGCAGCGGCACTAAATTCCGCTTTGCCATCGATGATAAAGTGCCTCAGAATGCCGCCGGCAACCATGAGGTCAGCCCCTGGTACACCATCGACTGGTACGGCTGGCGGCTGATAAGCTGGGACCTGAGCAGCGGCGAAACCGGCGACTGGCTCGGCGACGGCTCCCTGGACGGGCTGCTGCGTTTCGACAGCATCCAGCTCAGCTACGAACCGGGACGCAGCGCAGAATCCGGCACCCTGTATTTCGACGACCTGCGCGTCAGCAGCAAAGTTCTCGTCAGCGTGGCGGAAAACCCGGTGACCGGACTGCCGCAGCAGCACACCCTGCTGCCCAATTACCCCAATCCCTTCAACCCGGAAACCAGCATCGAATGGGTGCTTTCGCAGCCGGAACAGCAGGTGCGTCTGGAAATATACGATGCCCTGGGCCGGCACATCCGCACGCTGTACGACGGAGCATTGCCTGCCGGCGCTCACCGTCGCATCTGGGATGGCCGGGATCAACAAGGACAGGTCGTTGCCAGTGGAACCTATATCTACAAACTGAGTGCAGGACAAATCCGGCTGCAACGCAAGATGCTCCTGGTCAGGTAGGAATTTGGCTATCCCGTCCTCGCAGCTTCGCCGTGAAGCCGGGTTTCACCGCAAAGGCGCGAAGAGCGAAAAGAATGCGGAGCTGTAATAAAAATCATTGCCCGCATTTTCAGCAAGATGACGTCAGTTTTTTCTTTCATCGGCTTTTCAAATCAGCGATATACGTCACCTTATTTCCCTTCGCGGCCTTGGCGCCTTTGCGGTTCAAAAAAAATGCACGGATGATATTCAGTCTCATCAGCAGGAACGCCTCCACCGTTTCTGATTTGAAAATGAAAAGGCTCTTCCTCAGATTGTGTGGGACGGGGAACTGTCGTTTTGCAAATCGGGGCGGTGTTGGTGGTTATAAAAATGATATCTCTCCAAGGCCCATTTTGGGGATTATTGACGATATAATTCCGGATGCGACCCGCGGTGTAGGGACGACCCGCTGGTGCGGTAGGGACGCCCCGCCGGTCGCCCCTACGGTCACCATCAACAATAATTACGTTGCCAAACGGTGTAAATATCGGTATTCTGACGAAACCATTTGGTAACGCCGATTTTAAATTCACGTGTAATGGCACCAATGGATTTGGGGATAATTTTTTGATATTTATTTTGTCGGCGTCCGTAGGGGTTCAAAATTTTGAACCCCTACAATTTTGAACCCCTACGACAATGTTGATAATCTCATAACCATTTGGCGATCGCGGATTTAAATCCGGCCATGATGGAACCGATGGATTGGGGTTCTGGCCTGGGTTTATTTATAGAGACGCAGGGGTGTAGGGGCGACCCGCCGATCGCCCCTACGGGTCGGGTTTTGCCCTGGTTGAATGTATAGGGGACCTTACCCGCGACATGAATGTCGCGCTACAACCAAGGAGATCCGCCGGTTACCCATACTGCAAATCGACCTACACGATTTGAGGAAGAGCCAATGAAAAAACAATCCGGTTTCCCGTCATCTCAGCTTTGCCATGAAGCCGGGTTTCACCCCCAAGGCGTAAAGAGAGCCAAGAAAGCGGAGCTGTAATAAAAATCATTGCCCGCATTTTCTGCAAGGTGACCTCAGTTTATTCTTTCATCGGCTGTTCATGACAGCAAACGTCGCCTTGCTTCCCTTCGCGGCCTTGGCGCCTTTGCGGTTCAAAAAAAATGCACGGATGATATTCAGTCTCAACAGCCGGAACATTACCACCGTTTCTGATTTGAAACCGGAAGACAGGAGAAAAAAGTGACAGCAGAACTACCTTTTACCGGTTTTTCGCGCGACATGGTGCCTTTTTACCGCGAGCTGGTAGAGAATAACAACAAGGCATGGTTCGAGGCCAACCGCGAACGATTCGAAAAAAACGTCCTCGAACCGGCACGCCAGTACATCGAGGCCATGGGCCTGCGCTTGCGCGAGCTGGCCCCCGAGGTCAACGCGATTCCGAAAGTGAATAAATCGCTGTTCAAAATCCACCGCGACACCCGCTTCAGCCGCGATAAAACCCCTTTCAAGGATCACCTCGGAATCTGGATGTGGGAAGGCAGCGGGCACAGGATGGCGAACTCCGGCTTTTATTTTCACATCGATCGTTTCGAGCTGATACTCGGCGTCGGAATGCATCATTTCCCGGATACTCTGCTGCAGGCTTACCGGGACTCCGTGATGCATGCACGCTACGGCCCGGAACTGCGTGAGGCCATCGAGGCTATCACCCGCGACCCCGAGATTCAGGTGCACGGCCTGCACTATAAGCGCGTGCCACGCGGCTATCCGGCAGACCACCCGCTTGCGGATTTGCTGCGGCATAAAGGCGTGTATGCTTCCATGCGACAACCACACCCCGAAATTTTGTACTCTGCGGAATTTATCGAATACAGCTTTTCCTGGTTCAAAAAAATGCTGCCCCTGCACCTCTGGATGCGCGACATGACCCGCCGGGCTGCCTCATAACGCAGGACCGGCTGAAACCCGAAAATACGCAATGATAATCTGCGTGCGAGCATGAAACCCGACTATGACATCAT
>DRLW01000398.1 GCA_011375275.1 Bacteroidota bacterium | reverse complement strand
CACCCTGGTGACGATCTTCCAGCGCGGTGCCATGGATGGCCTGATGGCTATCCCGCCCATCGAAGACCCCTACCTGCGCCAGAGCCGGCCGAATCTGTATATCCCTGCAGGCAGAGCTGCGGGTGATCAGGCTGTGTTGGAACTCACGGATGCGTTCGGTCTGCATCCGGCCTTTGCCCCGTTGCTGCCGTTATTTCGGGAAGGCCGGCTGGCAGTGGTGCATGGCGTTGGCTCACCAGTGGCCACGCGCTCGCATTTCGACGCACAGGATTATATGGAAAGCGGCACACCCGGCCGCAAAGGCACGGCTTCGGGGTGGTTGAACCGGGCTGTCGGGCTGCTCGGGCACGAGCCGGCCACGCCGTTCCAGGCTGTCTCCCTGACACCCTCGCTGCCCAAATCCCTCTACGGCGAACACAAAGCACTGGCGGTTTCAGACCTGGCCACTTTCGGTGTGCAAGATATCGGTAACCGGCAGATGAGCGCAGCGACGCAGCAGGGATTTGAGATGCTCTATTCCCGGGCTGCGGCCGAGCTGTTGCAGAAAACCGGGAGCATGAGTTTTGATGCCGTAAAAATTTTGTCCGAGCTGGAAGTCGCGTCTTACCGCCCGGAAAATGGTGCTGACTATCCACGCTCGCCTCTGGGCTCTGCGCTGAAGCAGATCGCGATGCTGATAAAAGCCGGCGTCGGTCTTGAGGTGGCTTTTGCTGAGAGTGGCGGCTGGGATACCCATGTGCGCCAGGGTGCGCTCACCGGCACCTTTGCCAACCGCAGCCGTGATCTCGCCGCTGCCATCGCCGCATTCTGGGCTGATCTCGACAGGTATCAGGACGATGTGGTGGTGATGACCATGACCGAGTTTGGCCGTACAGTGCGCGAAAATGGCTCTGCCGGCACGGATCATGGCCGGGCATCGTGTCTTTTCGTACTGGGCAACCAGGTCCGGGGCGGGCGTGTGCACGGGCAGGTTCCGGTGCTGGCGCGCGAGAATCTCGAAGACGGCCGCGATCTGCCGGTGACCACGGACTTTCGTGCTGTATTCGCCGATGTCGCCGGGCAGCACCTGCGCATCGATGATGACAGCGCGCTCTTCCCGGGCTGGAGTGGCCGGCGTCTGCCCGTGCTGAAAAGCTGAGTGCTGCGATGTGGGTTCTCCTCCTCTCCTGCGCCAGAGAGCATGGTCTCGTCGCTTAAAGGGCCATGTGCTGCTATCGTCTGGCGCTTCCTGCCCCGCTGTTCGGCTGCAGCCTGGCGGCCAGATACCCTTCTCGCTGCACTCCGGCTTACTCATGCTGGAGTGCCCTCGCCGTTCTTGACCGGCCAGCCCATCACCACAATCCTGGGCTGTTGCCGCCCTCTCCGCATCGCCGGAATGTTCGCATCTTCTACCCGGTTTGTGCGCTCACCGCTGGGTGCAATTTATATTGGAAAGTATTTTTTTTAATCTTTTTGCAAAAAAAGTGTTGACATCCACCTACATATCATTATATTCAGGCCAAATTTTTTCAACCCTGTGCTGTCAGGCTGCTATGAAAACAGGAATGGCCTCAGCCGGTTGGTTGTTACACACCAAAATCCAAGTGGAGACGCCCACCGATTGACGGGAACTGTGAAAAGCGGAGCTGATCCCCTTCCGCGCCAATTGGGCCGGTCGCCTTCTGTGCAAGCCAACAGAGTGTGATCATGAAAGTCAACAAAAATTACTTCCCGGATGTCAATCTCAACCTGAACGTGCGTGGCATGCCCCAGTCGGCCACGCTGGCGATCAACGAGCGCAGTGCAGCCATGGAAGCTGCCGGAGAGAAAGTCTTTCGCCTCGGTCTGGGGCAATCGCCTTTTCCCGTACCAGACTCCGTCGTCGAAGCTCTGAGAACGCATGCTCATGAAAAGGATTACCTGCCGGTGCGCGGCCTGCCGGCTTTGCGCGAGACCGTGGCAGAGTACCATACCCGCCAGCTCGGGTTCGAGTATTCGGCTGATGACGTGCTCATCGGCCCGGGCTCAAAAGAGCTGATGTTTATCCTGCAACTGGTTTATTACGGCGATCTGGTCATCCCCACGCCTTCGTGGGTTTCCTACGCACCGCAGGCATCGATCATCGGCCGCAAAATTCGCTGGCTGGAAACGCATTCCTATAATAATTGGCGCCTGATGCCGGAGGAGATCGAAAATCTCTGCAAGAGCGATCCGAACCGCCCGCGGCTGGTGATCCTCAACTATCCGGCCAATCCGACCAGCGTGACCTATCGTCTCGAAGAGCTCAAGCATCTCGCCCATGTGGCGCGCAAGTATCGCGTCATCCTGCTTTCAGACGAGATCTACAGTGAACTGCACTATCGTGGCCAGCATGTGTCCATCGCGCGTTTTTATCCTGAAGGAACGATCGTCAGCAATGGCCTGAGCAAATGGTGTGGCGCAGGCGGCTGGCGGCTGGGGACATTTCTCGTGCCCAAATCCCTGCACTGGCTGCTCCAGGCCATGGCCGTGGTAGCCAGCGAAACCTACACTTCGATCAGCGCGCCGATCCAGTATGCCGCGATCCGCGCATTTCAGGGAGGGGAGGATATCGATGCCTACCTGCATCTGTCGCGTAAAATTTTGCGCCTGCTCGGACGTTACATCTGGGATCAGTTCCGGCGCACCGGCATTTCCGTGGCCGAACCGCAGGGAGCTTTTTATATTTTTCCGGATTTCAGCCCCTTCCGGGAGAAACTCGCCCGGCGTGGAATTTACACCAGCATGGACCTGTGCGAGCAGTTGCTGGCCGATACCGGCGTGGCGATCCTGCCCGGCAGTGTCTTCGGCCGGCCCGAAACAGAGCTCACAGCCCGGCTTGCCTTCGTCGATTTCGACGGTGCCGTAAGCCTGAAAGCAGCCAACGGCGGCAAAACCGACCGCCAGCTCGGCGGCGATTTCCTCAACACGATTTGTCCGAATATCGTCGAAGCGACACGGCGCATCTGTGAATGGGTGAGTGCGTGACAGGCGGCATCTGAGCTT
>DRLW01000397.1 GCA_011375275.1 Bacteroidota bacterium | reverse complement strand
TTGTCCCTATGCAGATGATTTCTGAGAAATATGGGAAAGCTGTTCAATCAGAAACAAGAAAGTGGAGGGAGATAAAGAGCGGCTTTACTCATTTCAAGGACGAAGACGTGGTGTTGGCTAAAATCACTCCTTGTTTCCAGAATGGCAAATCTGCGGTAATGCGCGGATTGAAAAATGGCTATGGTGCGGGAACGACAGAATTACATGTATTTCGTCCAATTCATGAAACAGTTGTCCCAGAATATGTTTTGATTTTTTTGAAGTCCCTGGGTTTTTTATTGGAAGGGGAACCCAAAATGACGGGTACAGCTGGACAAAAGCGCATCACCCGAGATTATTTTGCTGGAAAGCCGTTTCCGCTGCCACCCCTCGCCGAACAACACCGCATCGTCGCCAAGGTCGATGAACTCATGGCCCTCTGCGACCGTCTGGAGCAGGAGCAGACCGACAGCCTGGAAGCCCACCGGACCCTCGTCGAAACCCTGCTGCGCACCCTCACCGACGCGCCCGATGCCGAAGCCGCCCAACAGGCCTGGACCCGCATCGCCCAACACTTCGACACCCTCTTCACCACCGAACACAGCATCGACCAGCTCAAACAGACCATCCTCCAACTCGCCGTCATGGGCAAACTCGTCCCCCAGAATCCAGAAGATGAACCCGCCAGCGTGCTGCTGGAAAAAATCGCCAAGGAAAAGGCGCGGCTGGTGAAGGAAGGGAGAATTAAAAAGCCAAAAAAGCTACCGGAGAATGGCGAAAAAGAAATGCCGTTTGAGCTGCCGGAAGGATGGGCGTGGACTACTTTATCTTACTTGGGTGTTTTTTCTGGTGGAAAGACCCCAAGCAAGAACCGCCCGGAATACTGGAACGGGAATATTCCATGGGTAACTCCAAAGGACATGGGAGGCGATGAAATACTAGATTCCATCGACCATGTAACAATAAAATCTACAGAAGATGGGCTTGCCTTATATGAACCTGACTCACTCTTATTTGTTGTTCGAAGCGGAATTCTGCGGAGAAAATTCCCGGTTGCTGTGGCAAAAATAAAATGCACAGTCAACCAAGATCTAAAAGTGCTATCGCCCTATTTTCCTCAGACTAGCTCATATATCCGCCTCATGATGAAGGGATTTGAGCCCTATATTTTGGAAAATCTGACAAAATCTGGAATGACCGTTGAAAGCATTATCTTTGATAAGTTTGCAACCCATTCCTTCCCAATTCCACCTCTCGCCGAACAACACCGCATCGTCGCCAAGGTCGATGAACTCATAGCCCTCTGCGACACCCTCAAGGCCCGCATCCGGGAAGCCCAGACCACCGAGCTCCGTCTTGCCGACGCCGTAGTGGCCCGGGCGGTGGCCGGATGATCCAGATCGTCGAAATCCTCGGCCGTTCCGAGCAGGGCATCACCCGCCCGTTCATCTGTCGCGGGGACGACGACAATACCTATTTTGTCAAAGGTGTCGGGGCAGGACGGCGTAGCCAGGTTTGTGAGTGGGTTGCCGGCAACCTGGCCCTTGAGCTCGGTCTGCCAATCGCGCCCTTCGAGATCGTGGATGTGCCGGAAGAGCTGGTCGCGGTCAGCCCGGATTATCGGGAGCTTGGGGCCGGGCCTGCCTTCGGCTCACTCAAGCAGACCATCATGGAACTGAACTATGCTATGGTCGATGAAGTGCCTGTGGAGTTGCGGCAAGCTGTGCTGGCCTTCGATTGGTGGATCCGCAACAATGATCGCATGTTGACGGAATCCGGTGGTAACCCCAATCTTTTCTGGGAGCCAGAAGAAGAGCGCCTGGTCATCATCGACCACAACCAGGCTTTCGATCCGGAGTTTTCCTTTGAGGACTTCCTTGATTATCATGTGTTTAGGTGTGCCGGGCACGGACTCTTCGAAGATGCCCTGCGTCGAGAGGAGTACAGGGAATCCTTTTGTAGAGCACTTAAAAAATGGCATGATATTTGTAAGAAAATTCCTGAGGAGTGGCACTATCAGGATCCGGAAATGACTGTCGAGGCAGATTTCGATCTGGATGCCATGTTTGCTACGTTGAATCGTTGCGCGACGGACGCGCTCTGGGATCATTCATGAAAAAAATCGCTTGTCAGTATGCCATCGTGCGCTTTGCCCCCTTCGTAGAGACGGGGGAGTTCGCCAATGTGGGCATCGTCATGATGGCACAAGATTCCCGTTACTTCGGCTTCGAGCTGGAGCTGAAGCGCTATGCGCGGATCACCCACTTCTTCGAGGACGTTGATGCTCGGCTTTACAAGAAGGCTCTGTACAACGTGAGGGAGGAACTTGAACGCATCGGTGATCTGCTCAAGGCCCACGGGTTCGACAGGCGGCTGAAAGAGAACGATGTGGACTTCGCCCAGCGTCTGTTCGCCGAGCTTGTGCGTCCACGGGAAACCATCATTCGTTTTGGCCAGGTGCGGACGGCTTTGGCCGACGACCCCGAGAAGAAGCTGAAGGAGCTGTTTGCCTTCTACGTCGAACGGAATTTCGTAACCAAGAAATATCAGGAAGAGCTTCTGCTCGAAAGCGGTGTTCGAAAACTGCTTTATCGTATTCATGTAGGCGACTTGTTTGAAAAAGCACGCGTAGGGGATGACACCTACCATGTCAATTTTCCCTTCGTGCGTGCCGAAAAAGGCCGACTGGTAAAAATTATTAAGCCCCTGCATCTGGCGCACCCGGAACCGACTCGTATCTATGAACACGGCGATGCCTGGATTCGGCGGATCAATCGCCTGAAGGGCAAGTATCTCGAACCCGACCGCGTTTTGTTCACGTTGGCAGGTCCGGACGAAGATGGAAATCGTTTGAAGGCATATTCTGATATCGAACAGGAGTTGCAGACAATCGGAGTAAAGACGGTTCCCTATGCCAATCAAGATGAAATCGAGCGGTTTGCCTTGAATTAGCATCCTAAATATGTGTGTGGAGTTACGAAAGATCAAACATGTGTATCCCTTTCTGACGGAAGGCATCTGGCGAAGCAACCGGATCGGATGGCGCTCTAACTATCTTATTGAAAAACCAAAAAAATCTTGATGTTTCCAATCAAGTTCCAAGCTCAAGTATTTGATTATGCAGCCGATATCCCTCTTGCAAAATTGGGGTTGGGAATCTAGAATTTGGTTGGCTCGGATACACAAAATATATGGCTTGGATCGTAGCATAAGGCCAATCCAAACAAATAACGGGGAAATAATTATGGACTCCAAAGTGTTGGCTGGGCTCGTAGCGGATGTTATCAGGACAGGAAACCAGAGGACTTTATCCGAGGAAGAAAAAGCTCGGTTTTATCGCGAGTTCGAATCAAACCTGGCCGAACAAGTAGAGCGGATGAGGTCAGAGAAGCGACGCGCATATGAAGAGCTAAAAAATATCGCTATTAGGTAGCAAAGATCGAGTTAGCAGGAAAGGGCCAGTTATATTACTGGCCTTTTTTATTTCTTGGTATGTGAGATCAGAAATGGAAAGATTCGAGGTCTATAAAATAACTCCCGGAAATGAAGATGAGTTGGCCCAGTTATTCCGGTCGCTCTTGGTAACCAAGGGAATGAAGAGCGGCTCACCAAGGTATACACCTCTAGAGAACACCATTCGTCATATATTTTCACTGGGCGCTACCACTGTCTTACTTCAGAGGAACGTGCAAGATCCAGATTTCCTGGCGGAGCACACAGCTTATTATTCAAAATGGTCATATAAGGTGCCAAGATTTTGTGACCGACTCCATTTCTTTAATTCAGAGGCGGATTCGGAAGATCCAGTAGATTTCATCGACGAAATGGCGGCCATTCAAGGGAGTTATTTGGGTTTCGTTACATTGAGACCCATAAGTGTCAGTCCTCAGGCAGCTACAATTCTTAGCCCCCCCAATAATGAAGCCAGACATTTTATCCTGTCGAAAGATGATTTCCAGGTAAATATTGCTGGCCAGCAGTTTAGTGTGGCAGGTACCCCATTTATGCAGCAGGATAATGCAGTGGGGGCCTGTGCTCAGGCGGCTATCTGGATGGCGCTACGGACACTTCGTCGCAAGGAAGGACAATCCGCATTCAGTCCATCACAAATTACGACTGCCGCAACGAGATTTCTTGTAAGAGGTAGAACACTTCCAAATCGTGGGGGGCTTGTCGTTGAGCAAATTACAGAGGCGCTTCGTACTGCTGGTTATTCTCCGCATACCATACCGCTAAGGGAATTAGGGCAAGATGCAACAGAGGAAACAATAATTGCATCGAGACAAGCGTTATACCCATATGTGGAATCTGGAATCCCAGTGTTGGTATTGTTGTTTCCCAAAGATGCAGAAGGGCATGCGGTGCTTTTGATTGGCCATGGATGGGAAAAGGAACCAGCAAGTCTGATAAAAAACGGCGATATTAGAATTGATTCTTCAGAAAATCCCATAGAGCTGTATGATGCGTCGAGTTGGGTAAGCCC
>DRLW01000396.1 GCA_011375275.1 Bacteroidota bacterium | reverse complement strand
TGCGGCCGTGGACCATCCGCCAGTACGCCGGTTTTTCCACTGCAGAAGAGAGCAACGCGTTTTACCGCCGCAATCTCGCCGCCGGGCAAAAGGGCCTTTCCGTGGCGTTCGATCTAGCTACCCACCGTGGTTATGACTCGGATCACCCGCGCGTGGTCGGCGATGTCGGCAAGGCAGGGGTGGCCATCGACTCGGTGCTGGATATGAAAATTCTCTTCGACGGCATCCCGCTGGAGCAGATTTCGGTTTCGATGACCATGAACGGCGCGGTGCTGCCGGTGATGGCTTTTTATATCGTCACGGCTGAGGAGCAGGGCGTGCGGCCGGAGCAGCTCGCCGGCACCATCCAGAACGATATTCTCAAAGAATACATGGTGCGCAATACCTATATCTATCCGCCGGAGCATTCCATGCGCATCATCGCGGATATTTTCGCCTACACCTCCCGGCACATGCCGCGCTTCAACAGCATCAGCATTTCCGGCTACCACATGCAGGAGGCCGGCGCCACGGCGGATCTCGAGATGGCCTACACCCTGGCGGACGGGCTCGAATACGTGCGCACCGGCCTGCAGGCCGGGATCGACATCGACACTTTTGCGCCGCGCCTGTCCTTTTTCTGGGGCATCGGCATGAATTATTTCATGGAAATCGCCAAGATGCGCGCCGCGCGCGTGCTGTGGGCCAAGCTGATCCGGCAGTTCAATCCGAAAAATCCGAAATCCATGGCCCTGCGCACCCACTGCCAGACTTCCGGCTGGAGCCTGACCGAACAGGACCCGTTCAACAACGTCGCGCGTACCTGCATCGAGGCCATGGCGGCGGCGCTGGGGCACACGCAATCGCTGCACACCAACTCTCTCGATGAGGCCATCGCTCTGCCCACGGATTTTTCCGCGCGCATCGCCCGCAACACGCAGCTTTTTCTGCAGGAGGAAACCGACCTGTGCCGGATCATCGACCCGTGGGGCGGTTCGTGGTACGTGGAAAACCTGACGCAGGCGTTGCTGCAAAAAGGCTGGGCGCATCTGCGCGAGATCGAATCCCTCGGCGGCATGGTCAAGGCGATCGAGGCGGGTATCCCCAAAATGCGCATCGAAGAAGCAGCGGCTCGGCGGCAGGCGTTGATCGATTCCGGCAAGGAAACCATCGTCGGCGTCAACAAATACCGGCTGGAACACGAGGAGCCGCTGGACACCCTCGAGGTCGATAACACCGCGGTGCGCGAGGCGCAGATCAGGCGCTTGCAGAAACTGCGCTCTGAGCGGGATGAGGCGCGCGTCGCTGCAGCGCTGGCGGCCATCACACAGGCGGCAGAAAACAAGAGCGGCAATCTGCTCGCTCTGTCTGTGGAAGCCGCGCGGGCCCGGGCAACGCTGGGCGAGATTTCTTCGGCAATGGAAAAAGTATTCGGCAGACACCGCGCTGTCACGCGCGCCATCAGCGGGGTGTACAACAGCGCACACGGGGAGGACGGACAGATGCAGCGTGTTCGCGAACAGATCGCGGAGTTTGAAAAAACCGAGGGCCGCCGGCCACGGATTCTCATCGCCAAACTGGGACAGGATGGCCACGATCGCGGCGCCAAAGTGATCGCCACGGCTTTTGCTGATCTCGGCTTTGACGTGGACATCGGCCCGCTGTTCCAGACGCCGGAGGAAACCGCACGCCAGGCCGTGGAAAACGACGTGCACATCATCGGCATGAGTTCTCTCGCCGGCGGTCATAAAACGTTGCTGCCGCAACTGATCGCAGCGCTTCGCGATCTCGGCCGCGAAGATATCATGGTGGTGGTCGGCGGTGTCATCCCCCCGCGCGATTATGATTTTCTCTACGAACACGGCGCTTCGGTGATCTTCGGCCCGGGCACGGTCATCCCGGAAGCGGCGGAAAAAATTCTCAACGAGCTGTTCCGGCGCATCGCCTGATACGAAAGCTGCACATGTCTGAAATCGACAAAAAGAAAAACCGCTCCCGCCGGCGTACTCTGAGTACCGCAGAATACGTGCGCGGGATTTTAGAACAGAATCGTGCTGTGATGGCGCGCGCCATCACCCTGATCGAGAGCAACGCAGCGGCGCATTTCGAGCAGGCGCAGGCCGTGCTGAACGACATCCTGCCACACACAGGCCGTTCGATCCGCATCGGCATCACCGGCATTCCCGGCGCAGGCAAAAGCACGCTGATCGAGACGCTGGGCCTCTATCTTCTGGAAAAAGGGCACAAGGTTGCGGTGCTGGCGATCGATCCGAGCAGCAGCATCAGCGGCGGCAGCATTTTGGGCGACAAAACGCGCATGGCCGAGCTGGCGCAGCATCCGCACAGCTTTATCCGTCCCTCACCCTCCGGTGGTGCACTCGGAGGGGTCAGCCGCAAAACCCGCGAGACCATACTGGTTGTCGAAGCTGCCGGCTACGACATCATCATCGTCGAGACGGTCGGCGTCGGGCAGAACGAAATCACGGTGCGGTCGATGGTGGATTTTTTCCTTTTGCTGCAAATCGCCGGCGGTGGTGATGAACTGCAGGGCATCAAAAAAGGCGTGATCGAACTCGCCGATGCTATCTGCATCAACAAGGCCGAGGGCGAAAACAAAGCCCGGGCCGAGGCCGCACGACAGGAGCTCAACATGGCGCTGCACTATCTGGCGCCGGCAACTCCGGACTGGCAGACCCGATGTTTCACCTGCTCTGCTCTGACCGGCGAGGGCATTCCCGAGTTATGGCGCACCGTGCTGGCGCACCAGAAAATCACCACAGCCAACGGCTATTGGACCAGCCGGCGCCAGAAACAGAATCTCGACTGGATGCACGCGCTCATCGACGAGCAACTGCGGGCACTGTTTCAGCAGCATGCGCGCGTGCGCGAACTGCTGCCGGAGATCGAGACAGCCGTAACCCGCGGCGAACTGCTGGCCACCGCTGCCGCGCACCGTTTGCTGCAGGTTTTTGCGCGCGGCGATGCTGCGGGGATGGGATCCAAACGGGAGGAGGGGTAAAATGGCTTTGCCTGTTAATTCAAATACCCCGCAAGTACCCCGCAAGCACCCCGCAAGTACTCTGTACATGAAAAAAGCTGGCTGCTTGCGGTAATTTGGATGAGCATTTGTAAATAAGCGGGGAAGTTTCATTGCCGACGTTTTTAAAAAAGTCCAAATCACAACCGTTCGACAGGAAAATACAGATGGAAAAGACCATTCGACCGTACAAACCGAAAAACAAAATCCGCGTTGTCACAGCGGCTTCTCTTTTTGACGGCCACGACGCGGCGATCAATATCATGCGGCGTATCATACAGGCCAGCGGTGTCGAGGTCATCCACCTCGGGCATGACCGCAGCGCTGAGGAGGTCGTGGAGTGCGCGATACAGGAGGACGTACAGGCGATCGCGCTGACCTCCTATCAGGGCGGGCACATGGAGTATTTCAAATACATGTACGACCTGCTGCAGGAAAAGGGCGCCGGACACATCAAAATCTTCGGTGGCGGTGGCGGTGTGATTTTGCCCGATGAGATCGAGGAGCTGCACCGCTATGGCATCGCGCGCATTTACTCGCCGGACGACGGCCGCGACATGGGCCTGCAGGGGATGATCAACGACATGCTGGAAAAATGCGATTTCCCGGTGGGTAACAATCTCAACGGCGAGCTCAGCCATCTCGACAGAAAAGACCCGCGCGCCATCGCCCGGCTGATTTCCGCCGCGGAAAATTACCCTGACCAGACACGCGAAACCCTGGCACGCATCCACGAGCTGGCGCAGGCGATCGCCACGCCTGTGCTGGGCATCACCGGCACCGGCGGCGCGGGGAAATCCTCGCTGATCGATGAACTCGTGCGCCGCTATCTCGCGGATTTCACCGACAAAACCATCGCCATCATCTCTGTGGACCCCTCCAAGCGCAAGACCGGCGGCGCGCTGCTCGGCGACCGCATCCGCATGAACTCGGTGTTCAACAAGCGCGTGTACATGCGCTCGCTGGCGACGCGGCAGTCGAACATCACCCTCTCCAGATATGTGCAGGAAGCCCTGTACATCCTCAAAGCCGCGCGTTTCGATCTGATCATCCTCGAAACCTCCGGTATCGGCCAGTCCGATACTGAAATTGTCGATTACTCTGATCTCAGCCTGTACGTGATGACGCCGGAGTACGGCGCGGCGACGCAGCTCGAAAAAATCGACATGATCGATTATGCCGACATGATCGCGATCAACAAATTCGACAAGCGCGGTGCCATGGATGCCCTGCGCGATGTGCGCAAACAGTTCAAGCGCAGCCACCATCTCTGGGATGCCAAGGATGAGGAGCTGCCTGTTTTCGGCACCATTGCCTCGCAGTTCAACGATCCGGGCATGAACCGCCTGTACGTGGCCCTGATGCAGCTCGTGCACGAGAAAACCGGCGTGGATTTCAAATCGCATTTCAAAATCACCGATGAGCTGCCGGAAAAAATCTACATCATCCCGCCGAACCGGACGCGCTATCTCTCGGAAATCTCTGAAACCATCCGTTCCTACAACAAATGGGTCGAGCAGCAGCGCGATGTTGCGCAGAAGCTGTACAGCCTGCAGAGGTCTATCGAGCTGATGCAAGGAGAGCAGAGGGAAAGCAGTGCCGGCGCACTCAGCGAACTGGAGAATATACGCGCGAAAATCGAGCGGGAGCTGGACCCGAAAAACCGCGAAATTCTGGAAAAATGGCAGGAGAAAAAGGAACGCTACCGGGCGCCGGTGTACAGCTTCAAAGTGCGCGACAAAGAAATCCGCATCGAGACACACACGGAAACGCTGGCGCATACGAAAATCCCGAAAGTGAGCCTGCCCAACTACGAGGGCTGGGGCGACCTGCTGCGCTGGAATTTGCAGGAAAACGTACCGGGCGAATTTCCCTACACCAGCGGCCTGTTCCCTTTCAAACGCAAAGGCGAAGACCCGACGCGTATGTTTGCCGGCGAAGGCGGGCCGGAGCGCACCAACCGGCGTTTTCACTACGTCAGCCTGGGCATGCCGGCCAAGCGGCTGTCCACAGCCTTTGACTCCGTCACCCTGTACGGCAACGACCCGGACCTGCGCCCGGATATTTACGGCAAAATCGGCAACTCAGGCGTGTCGGTCTGCTGTCTCGATGATGCCAAAAAACTCTATTCCGGCTTCAATCTCGCTGATCCGAAGACTTCGGTTTCGATGACCATCAACGGGCCGGCGCCGATGCTGCTCGGTTTTTTCATGAATGCAGCCATCGACCAGCAGTGCGAGCTGTACATCAAAGAGCAGGGGCTCGAAAAAGAGGTCGAGGCGAAAATCGAGGCGATTTACCGCGACAAGGATGTGCCGCGGCCGCGCTATCAGGGCGAGCTGCCCGAGGGCAACGACGGCCTCGGGCTGATGCTGCTCGGCGTCACCGGCGATCAGGTGCTGCCTGCGGATGTGTACGAACGCATCAAAGCCGACACCCTCAGCCGTGTGCGCGGCACAGTGCAGGCGGATATTCTCAAAGAAGACCAGGCGCAAAACACCTGCATTTTCTCCACAGAGTTCGCCCTGCGGCTGATGGGCGATGTGCAGGACTATTTCATCGAACACAATGTACGCAATTTTTACTCTGTTTCCATCTCCGGCTACCACATCGCCGAGGCCGGCGCCAACCCGATCACCCAGCTCGCGTTTACCCTGGCCAACGGCTTCACCTACGTCGAATACTACCTCAGCCGCGGCATGGATATCAACAAGTTCGGCCCCAACCTGTCCTTTTTCTTCTCCAACGGCGTCGATGCGGAGTATGCGGTGATCGGCCGGGTGGCGCGGCGCATCTGGGCCAAAGCCATGAAGCTGAAATACGGCGCCAACGCGCGCGCGCAAATGCTCAAATATCACATCCAGACTTCGGGGCGCTCGCTGCACGCGCAGGAGATCGACTTCAACGATATCCGCACCACGCTGCAGGCGCTGTACGCCATTTTCGACAACTGCAATTCCCTGCACACCAATGCCTACGACGAGGCCATCACCACGCCGACGGAGGAGTCGGTGCGCCGGGCGATCGCCATCCAGCTCATCATCACCCGCGAGCTGGGGCTGGCGAAAAACGAAAACCCGTGGCAGGGATCGTTCATCATCGAGGAGCTGACCGACCTCGTCGAAGAAGCGGTGCTGATGGAGTTCGACCGCCTGACCGAGCGCGGCAGCGTGCTCGGCGCCATGGAAACCATGTACCAGCGCAGTAAAATTCAGGAGGAGAGTCTCTACTACGAGACGCTGAAACACAGCGGCGAATATCCTGTGGTCGGTGTCAACACGTTTCTGAACTCCAAAGGCTCACCGACGGTGATTCCGCAGGAGGTCATCCGCGCGACAGAGGAGGAAAAGCAGTATCAGATCAGGATGCTGGAAAATCTGCACAGGCGCAATGCCTCGGAGGCCGGGAAAGCCCTGGAGAACGTCAAGCAGGCGGCACTGCACAACCGCAACGTTTTCGAAGAGCTGATGGAAGCGTGCAAGGTATGTTCATTGGGACAGATTACCCAGGCGCTGTTTGAAGTGGGCGGGCAGTACCGGCGCAATATGTAACGAGAGCAGCGTTACAGCGAGCTTCAGCGGGCCGACAGCTCTTTTTCGTCGCTGCTGGCATGTTGCAACTCCCAGAGTTTTGCGTATTTGGCCAGCACATACGAGGCGGAAAATGTGGCTAAAATAAACCCCTGCAGCCCATCGAGGAATCCGAGCCGCAGCAGGTACATTTTCACGAAGAGCAGGGGGGGCCTGAAAACCAGGTCTGCGAGGCGGAAGCGTACGCCGCGGTCGTTGAGCTCTTCGGCAGCAAGGGTGGTGTAGTTGTTGAATTTATTGAAGTAGTGCGAGATACGGCGGTCGGTATAGTGCAGCAGATCATTATGCAATATGCCCACCGGGCCGTCGATTTCAACACCTTCGTGTACCTTCAGATCGTTGAAGCGCGCACGATCCCGGCGGAACAGGCGCAACACATGGCCGGGATACCAGCCGCTGTGACGAATCCAGCGGCCGAGGAAGTAGGCGATACGCGGCATGCGATAGGCGACAAACCGGTCCGTGCGGATGGCATTGCGCATCTCGCGGGCCAGGTTTTCCGTGACCCGTTCATCCGAATCGATCCACAGCACCCACTCGTTATTGCATTTATCGAGCGCGAACTGCTTAGCCCGGGAAAACCCTTCCCAGGGCCGGACATAAACATGTGCTGTGTACTCCCGCGCTATCTCTGCGGTCTCATCCTCACTTTCTGCATCCACGACGATAATCTCGTCCGCCCACTGGACACTTTCAAGACACTCGCGAATATTTACGACTTCATTCCGGGTGATGAGAATAACCGATATACCGATCAAACCAGGACCTCTCCCGACTCTTCGTGGTTCTGCACTTCTCCCTGTGCAGCTCGCCGAGCATCCTGCCTTCGGTAGTAACGCACTACCGCTT
>DRLW01000395.1 GCA_011375275.1 Bacteroidota bacterium | reverse complement strand
TTTTCAGGAAGACTACGACGAAGATGAGCTGCTCAATATCGCCGCGGCAGTGGAAAACCATTCCGAACACCCGATCGCGCGCGGGATCGTCGCCTCAGCGAAAAAGCCGCACTCTGTGGAAAATTTCAAAGCCATACCGGGCAAAGGCGCCCAGGGATTGGTCCAAGGCAAGTCGGTTAAGGTCGTCAGCCCCGGCTTTCTGCAGGAGAACGGCATCCAGATCGCGGACAAGCGCATCGGCACCTTATCTGCCCAGGGCAAAACCGTGGTTTTTCTGATCATCGACGATACGGTGCAGGCAGCCATCGCCATGGCAGATATCATCCGCGAGGAATCCAAACAGGCGATCAGCCGCCTGAAAAAGATGGGCATCAAATCGATGATGCTCACCGGCGATAACCGGCAGGTAGCCCAATGGGTTTCCGAAGAGCTCGGGTTGGATGAATTCTTTGCTGAAGTACTTCCGCACGAAAAAGCGGAGAAAGTTCGCGAAGTCCAGTCCAAAGGGTTGATCGTTGCCATGACCGGCGACGGCGTCAATGATGCACCGGCTCTGGCGCAGGCTGATGTGGGCATCGCCATCGGCGCAGGTACCGATGTAGCGGTTGAAACGGCTGACATCGTTCTCGTACGCAGCAACCCTCTCGATGTCGTCGCCCTGATCGGATTCGCCAAAGCGACCTATCGTAAAATGGTGCAAAACCTGGCCTGGGCCACCGGCTATAACGTTTTTGCCATCCCTCTGGCTGCTGGTGTGATGTATTCAGCAGGCATCCTGCTCAGCCCTGCCATGGGCGCTGTGCTGATGTCCCTCAGTACGGTAGTGGTTGCTATTAATGCGCGATTTCTGAAGATTAAATAACGCAAGGCACCCGTGTTCCAACGCAACACGCCGCGGTGCAGCGTATGCCATGATCGAAATTTTATCTGTGGCTATCGTGTGCCGGGGCGTGTTGTGCATTGAGTGCATGGTTTTGTTGATTTTGTAAAAAATGAGCCACGAAACGGGGTAACGGAATCTCCCGCTCTTCAGCACATGCTCAACTGAGGAGTTGAGATAATAATCCCGGGGCACAATAAAATGATCGATGAGTTTCTCAGGTTCAGCACGTGCATCGCATAACCTGTTCAACTGTTCCGATCGACAACAAACAACGATAATCTCCCCACCCAAACTGTACAGGAACCATGGCTGACATTCGTAAACGTTCTGCTGTTTCCCGGCAGCACCGGCTGCTGGGGCTTTTTCTTTCGATCCCGTTGCTGGCCTGGATGATTTCCGCTTTTGTTCTGCACTACTACGGTCTGGTGATGCCCAACGGCCTGCAGGGTGTCTATGACCTCAAACCGTGGAACTCGGTACCGGCCGAGCTTTCCCAGGTGCGCATCGCACCGACCGAGTTGTTGAAAAAACTGCGCAGCGAGCACAATCTGGAGCGCATCTACACGATGAAATTGCAGGCATACGGCCCGCACATCTGGTACATCGTCCAGCCCGATCCCTTTGCCCAGGGTATGGTCTTTGACGCCAACAGCGGCGAACGTCTCGATCCGCTCTCCGGCGCCCTGCTCAGAGCCGTGGCTGACGAGGCACTGGCCGGCACTCGCGCAGAGCACAGCCGCGAAGTTTACGAATATCATCGTGATTACCGCCAAAGAGACCTGCCGGCACTGGCTTTCACCATGACCGGGGAGCAGCCGACTGAGCTCGTGCTGCTGCGCGCAACCGGCCGCACTCTGCGCCGCTCCGACAATCAGGCTCTCGGGTTCAACTGGTGGTATAAAGTCCTGCACGTCTTCCAATGGGGCAACAGCATGGCCGTGTTTACCACGGTGCTGTACATCCTCGCCGCGCTGGTGGTTGTGCTCGCAGTTTTTGGTCTGAGATTATGGTACTGGCGGAGGGGCAGGCCCGGAGAGTTTTACAGCAAACCCGGCATGCGGGTTCGCCTGTGGCATCGCCGTCTCGGGCTGGTTATCGGTTCTCTGCTGATCGTGCAAATGCTGCTCGGCGCGTACATGTGGCTGAGCCTCGGCCCGTTGCAGGACCCATTTCGGGGCAAAGACAGTTTTAACAACGACTGGTCCTTCGGCATCGCGACTACAGACTCGCTGGCGCATCCTGCAGTGGTTCTGCAACACGTCGGGCAGGCTGCTGAGGGCGGACAGCCGGTGCAGGTCATTCAGTGGCGGCGCATACTCGATCACGATTACTGGCTGATCCAGAAGCGCCGTGATGAGCCGCCCGTGCTCTTCGATGCGGAGACCGGGGCCATCCCCGGCGAGCTGACTCCGGAGCAGGCCGGCGAGGCCGCACGGCAACTGGTGGCCGGCATGCCGGATTTTGAATTCCGCGGCAAAACCAGCTACTATTACAACGATTTCAACCGCAAGATACCGGCCTATCACTACCGCTTTGCCGACCCCGCGGCCACAGATATCTTCGTCGCCCGTGCCAGCGGCGATATCATTTCACGACGACCGAGATTCTGGCGTGCCTTCTCGCCGATTCTCATGTTCCACGCCTATGCCTTCACCGGCAACAAAGTCGTCGATACCCTGGTGCTGACTCTGTTTCAGTTCAGCCTGCTCGGTCTGATCACGACCGGGCTGCTGCTGGCCCGCAAACCGAAGAGCAGCAAGAAAAACGGGTGAGCTGACTTGTGTCGCCCCCCGGTACGAAGCAGTTTCATGAGTCATGCAGGCTTGCACGGCCCTGGTCGCCACACCGCAGCGCCGGCGGTGTGGCACACCACGATACGCCATACACAAAGGTATCGTATCGGCGGCACCTTTGCAGGCCCTCACTCCCCTTCCAGGACGGCGCGCACGTGCTCAAAAGCGAGATCGAGCTCATCCCGGCTGATTACCAGCGGCGGTGCGAAACGGATGACGTGATCGTGGGTTTCCTTGCACAGCAGACCGCGTTCGGCCAGGGCTTCACAGAAACGGCGCGCACCACCAGCCCCGGGGTGCAGCTCCACACCGATGAACAGCCCGCGCCCCCGCACTTCGCGGATGTGCGGGCTGTCGATGGTCTTCAGTTTGTCCATAAAATAGCGGCCAAGCTCGGCAGAACGCTGCGGCAGATTGTCCTGCACGATGACATCGAGGGCAGCCATGGCCACAGCCGCAGCCAGCGGATTCCCCCCAAAGGTGCTGCCATGATCGCCCGGACGGAAGACACCGAGGACATCTTCCCGGCTGACCACTGCTGAAACCGGATAAA
>DRLW01000394.1 GCA_011375275.1 Bacteroidota bacterium | reverse complement strand
CATTCCGGTTTCCCCGCAGGGGAAGACCGGAATCTCCCTGACTCAGGCACGAGCCAGAAAAGATGAGATCCCGGCACTGCGCTGCGCTTGGCCGGAATGAAACATGTCGGTATCCAGGCCAGAGCCCCGTTAGCTGCGTTAACTGGATACCCGGGTATCAGATATCAGAATATCCAGACAAGGATAGCCGGGCCCTTGAAAAAATTTTCCTTATAAAGCATTTTGTTGTAACCAACAGACACATGGAACCCCGGGAAAGGCACGATTTCTTCGTGTCTCCCTGGTGAAACGAAAGTACGCCTCATCTTTTTATCCCGAATTATTCACAAACCACCGTGATCATTGTGCCAAAAATGCATCCACTGCGGCGAAGAAGCCGGCAGGATTATCCAGCATGATAAAATGCGATGACCGGCCGACAGCAACGACTCTTGCTTTTTCCCAAAGCGCATATTGCTGCCGATATGAATTCAGTTTTACTTCCAGCTTCGTGTTATCGGCAGAATTGAGCTGCTCGGGCCAGCCGGTCAGCACCAGTCCCGGGGTCTCGATAGCCGCGATCTTCTCGCGCAGGTCCGTGGTCATGAGTTCATACATTGTCATGCCGAGGGTTCTTCTGTCCGAGCGAAGGGATTGGCGCACGAGTTCATCGAGATGGTTTTCATCGCGCAGCATGCTCTTAATCGCCATCCGTTGGGTCATGGCAAGGGTAGTGCTATCCAGATTCATGTAGTACGTTTTCATCATAGCGAAAGCATTTTTAGCGATTGCCTCGGTCATTTGCGGCGCAGAAAGGCATGCCAGAAAGGGCAACGCATCGACGATGATAATTTTGTCAACGAGATGATCATTCTCCGCGGTGAGCCACATCGCCAGAAAACCGCCGATGCTGTGCCCGATGAGGACACTGTGCTCTGTCTTGTTTTGCCGGATATAGCGCGCCAGGCTGTCTTTGATGACCGGCAGGATGGAATCGGATTTCAACGGCGGTACGCCGGCGTATCCGGCCAAAGTCAGGACATGCACTTTGTGCGTGGTGCGATATTTTTCCACTGTTTGCCGCCAGACGCTCCCAGAGCACGAGGCGCCGGGGATGAGAAACATAGCCGGCCCGGAGCCGTGGACTTCCACTTCGAACGCGGCGGCATCGTGCGTACCAGCACTGGTTTGCGCAACGAGAATGAAGAACAGCAATAAAATCAAACGGGTTTTCATCAGTAGCCTCCCAAAAAGGTTCACAGGAACTTGTTTGCCCTTTTAGTCTGAAAACCCGCAGATTTATTACACTTTTTTTCATTCCGGCAAATTGATGTAAGCTGCTTCTGCAAGCGAAACACTGCCAAACTTAGCCCCTGAAACAATCGTTTTGTTCGAGATCAGTATGGGGTGCCCACAGTTTTGACCTGACGCGCCATCTGATAAAAACTCCGGGGCAGGCCCAGTTTACTCGGCAAACCGGGCCTGCCCCGGATACCGTCATCTGTCATTTCGGCCAAGCGCAGTGCCGGAATCTCATCTTTTCAGGCATGTGCCAGAGTCCGGGAGATTCCGATCTTCCCCTGCCGGGAAACCGGAATGAGCGTTCTGGTGCAGGCACGTGCTGTGCTCTGGCGGTCTGGCTGAAAAATGCAATATTGCTGAGTTAAATGGATAGCCAGAGATAAAAACCGCTAAATCTTATTCCACTCCCAGATTTTCCATTTCAGCTCGTCCGGCAATTTGAAGCCACTCTGTTTCATGGTCAGCAGAATGCTGCCGCGGTGGTGGGACTCGTGTGAGATGTAGTAACCGAGCATCGGCACGACGCCGCGTTTGAAATTGGAGACCGCACCTTCTTTTTCGCCGGCGCAAAAGGCCAGGTACCGGGCCATCAACTCCCCCGACTGCTGCAGCGCGGCCTGCAGTTTTTCCCGCCCGGGCGTTTCGCCTTTGTCGAACTCGATCAGCGCAACCTCCTGCTTTTTGCTGAACGACCCCAGCCGCCACACGCGCACCATGTGGATATGAGCAAACTGCCGCGCGATATCGCGACCGCCGCGCGTGCTCAGCGTCGCGGAGAGCGCTGCATCAGGAATGTGTTCCAGGGTGAGCAGCATAACTCGATTGTGGATCGCCCAGGTTTCGACGATTTGTTTCGCAAGATCAGCCATCACAAATTCCTTTCCGTCCTGTAGCTCAACAGGTCCATCACCATAACAGGCGAATATACACCAGCCAGAAGAGCAGGAAACGATAGATTTGGTAGAGAATAAAGGTCAGTAAAAAATACAGCGCCACTGCTTTGGTCGCCGCCCTGCGACGGCTTTCACCGAAAACACGCTGAAGGGCTGCATACATGTAGGCGTAAAATATCCCCCAAAAGATGACAGTAATTCCCTGTTCAGAATACAAAAATTTGCTTATGGTGCTGAATTCGTTTAACACAGGCCGGATAGACGTTATAGCCACCATCAGGAGCGAAAACGCGACCAGCAGATAAAAAGCGAGAAAGTGCGTACTGAAGACGAGATACGGGAAAAAGTAACGCTTTCGGCCTGCGTCTGCCCAGTACAGCATGATGGCGCACAGGGGGATCAGCATGAAAATGAAGGAACGAGCAAAGTTCTTTGTCAGCGCATTGAACCGCTTTTCGTAAGCGCTGAAATTATCCCTGCTTTCCGGCTTGATGACTTTTTGGATGATGGGGCTGTATACCTGCCGGTTCAGGTGGCTGTTCAATGAGGTGTTGAAACTGCTCACATGCGTCAGCGGCTGGCTGAAAAAGTAGATGATGTTGCTGATCAGGAATATCTGGATGGGCTTCAGCCACGGTTTGCGCTGGCCGTCAAGATAGGCCCGGGTGAGAAAACCGGGCTTGCTGAGCAGCAGCCGGAAGCTCTTCAGCATGCGGCCGTCTATATTGAAAATCTGTGCACCAAGTTCCCGCAGAAAACGTCTGACCGTATAATCCTCGGGATTAACGACTTTTTCACCGCACTGGCAGCAATACGGGCCGTGTAATACTGCGCTACAGGTTACACACCGTTTTTCTGAGTTCATGGTACTCCTCAAACAACAAAATCAGGCTGTCTTCTCTTCGAGCACAACACCCAATAAAGATGTTGATATGAATACGCGAAAACGTCACAAATGCAATCGATATCTCACCAGAAGCCACGCCACTCTGCAGGCGCGAGCAATCGTGCAAAGCCTTGAATTAACTTTGTCTCAATATCCACGCACGCACTACCACTCCATGCATTCCTCCACAATCAGAGGAGTGACCGGACGATTCCTCTTGACAAAATTGTCACATCTGTATATAATCTCAAGTATGGGGTCACAAAAATACCATATTCATTAACCTAATGAGGAGGGAATATGCGGTTAAATGCCCCCAAACAAGCCGTGTGGCTGGTATCTGTCATCCTTGGCGTTCTCGGTATCATCGGGCAGTTCACGACGATTGCCTTCGTGACAGCCAACGCCTTCTGGCTGGTGACAGTAGGATTCATCATCCTT
>DRLW01000393.1 GCA_011375275.1 Bacteroidota bacterium | reverse complement strand
GGCCATTCCGGCAGCCATTTTACAGGCGACACGTTGCTGAAATTCATCGCAGCACCATACCGCACTGAAGTGCTGCTGAGATCAGCCGCAAAACCCTGCAGCCCAAGGTGCTGTTTTTGGTCTGCGAGAGTGAGAGCGAGGTGCAGAGAGTCCTGCTCGTGACGTGCCGTGAGAGCAACGGAATAGCGTCCACTGGCGCGGAGCTGTGGAAAAAAAGTGCGTACATCTTCCAGATCCAGCGGGGATGCTTTCAGATCGAGATCCAGCAGGGCTTTGTCCGGGTTGGCGAGCACAGAACCCTTGAGCCGGCTGTTTCCGGCCTGCATAAGCAGGTCATCGATGCGGATGAGGCTGTCCTGATAGGTGAGGTGAAAACCGAGGCGGTCGATGGTGAAATCCGGGTTGGCTGTGAGAATACTCAGATTTCTCAGTTCGATATCGCTGCCTGCCTGCGAGTATCTGAGCGACAGCATTGCGTTGATATTCCGGATCGTGTCCGGAACAGGCCCGCTGCTGTCCAGGCGTTTCAGAACCAGGCTGCCGTCGATGAGCTCCGTGTTGGCGATGTTCAGAGTCCAGTTTGAAGGGGCCGGTATATCCTGCGTTTCCTGTCCGGTTTCTTTGATGACTGCACTGATATTCCAACTGCTGTCTGCGCGCTGGCGCAGAAAGACGACCGGCCTCTTCAGGGCCAGCAATTCGATGCTGACAGTATTCCGCAGCAAAAGCCCGGGCTGAATGCGAAGAGACAGCTCCGGCAAGTGCACGATCGTATCGTTCTCCATCGTGCTCAGTGTGAGACCGTGCACGGAAATGGAAGTGAGCAGATTGCCTTCGAGGGCCTCGATGCTCAGTCTGCCATTGAGATTCGCATTGGCCTGCTCGATCAAAACCTGCCGCAACCAGTTGCGGAACATGCCGGTCTGGCTGATGAGCGCGATCAACAGCAAAACAGCGACCAGGCCGCTGAGCACGCGCAGGAGATATCGGGAATATGTTCGCAACGGTGCCATCAAAATGCCTCACCGATACTGAGATGGATTTGCAGGCCGGATTTCAGGTTCGGCCTGCCGCGGAAGATTTCGCTGCCGAGATCGAAGCGGATCGGGCCGACCGGAGTCTTCACGCGCAGACCGAAGCCGCCGGCGAAATGGATTGTAACCGGCTCATCCTTCCGGAAAAGCGCGTCATAGGCGCCGTTCCAGACATTGCCGAAATCGAGAAAGGTTGCGGCAGACAGCTCGCGCCAGAGCGGAAAACGCAGCTCGAAACTGCCTTCGAGATAGTTGGTGCCACCGGTCGGAATCCCTTCTGCATCTTTGGGCCCGAGGTCGAGGCGCTTCCAGCCGCGCACCGAACGGCTGCCGCCGGCATAAAAACGTTCTTCCCGTGGGATGAACTGGTTGCTGCGAAAAGGATGGATGACGCCTAATTTCAGCCTGTAAGCGAAAACCGTCCCGGGCGAAAGCTCGTGATATCTGCGTCCTTCGAGGACAAAGCGCAGATAACTGACGCTGTTGAACCCGAGTCCGGTGACCGTGGCGGTGGCCGAGGTGTACATGCCGTGGCTGGGTGAAAAAATCGGCCCGGAGCTGTCACGCGTCATACCGTAGGTCAGGCTGGATTTGTTGTAGAGCGTGAGTTCGTCCTGTGCGGCCGCCGAACCGATGGAGCGCGACTGCTCGAACGCATAGTTGAGGTAGCTGCTGGAATAACGTGCAAAACTCTGCAGCAGGGACAGCGTACCGCCGAGTCGCCGTACGCGGTAGGCGTCTTCTCGCTCGTCGCGGTAAAATGGATTCAGCGTCAGGCTCGTCCGCTTGAAAAGAAAAGCCGGTTCGGTCCAGCGTATGTTCGCGGTCAAAGGCTCGAGGTACGAGTGTTTGAGAAAAAGATTGAGCCTGCGCGCGCCTCCGAGAAGCCCGATCCGGGTCATATCGACGTAGCCGCGGAACTGGTCTTCGAGTCCCCAGCCGACGGCAAATTTCGTGGTCAGGCGCGGTGCTTCCTTGACGACGACCTGGATCGGTATTCTGAAATCGGTGATTTCATTGGTGAGAACTTTGATCGAGACGAACTGAAAAGCACCGAGCTGATAGATGCGGATCTGGCTGTTTTTCACCGCGCGGTTGCTGTACAGGGTGTTCTCCTGCAGGGCAAGCTGCCTGCGGATGACCTGTGCCGGGATTTTTTCATTACCTGTGATGCGGATTTCTCCAAAAAAACATTCCGGCCCGGGTTTGATGTGGATGGTAAAATCGACTCGTCTCTGCGCGCGGTCAAGGGCAGGGATGGGCTGGACTTTGATAAAGGGGAAGCCGGCATCCGTGAAGGTGCGCGCGATGAGCTGCCTGTCGTTTTGCAGTGTGGCGTCGCGATAGCGGTTGCCGGATTTCAGCAGCAGGCGCGGTTTGATGGTTTCAAAAATACGGCTGACCTTGCGCTCGTCCTTGTCAGCGAACAGCTCGAGATGGTAATTCACCTGGCCGATGATGATCGGTTCGTGCTCGCGCAGGTTGATGATGATATCCACGGTGCCGTCGAGGGCGTCATCATCATCTCTGACGTTCAGGGCTATGCCGGTAATCTCGGCGTCGAGAAAACCCTCTGTCCGGTAAAATGTCAGAATACGCGTGGAATCGGTTTCGAGAATGTTGCGGCTGAACCGGGAGGCCTCTTTATCACCGGCGAAGAAACGCTTGAGCATATTGGGGCGCTCACGGGTGATCATCTGCAGGGTGAGCTCGCCTTTGCTGAAGGCCTTGTTGCCCTGGAAGCTGATCGACCGCACTGTGTATCCCTCCTGCGCCTGAATATGAGCGGTGTACACTGAAAAAGAGAGCAGGAAAACAGTGATGAAAAACGAAATTTTGTGTAAACGGTAAAATCGGATTTTGTACATGATCTCGGTCGATAAGCGTGCAGAGCATGCCAGACAGGAGAGCCGAAACCGGGAGAGAATGCCGGGTTGTCAGAGCGTGATACCGAAGTAGTATCGGATTCGGGTAAAGGGTTCCAGTCCTTTGTAAACCATGAAATTGAGTTCAAAAGCGCGTTGTTTTTTGAACATCGTGACTGTTGAGATGCCGATGCCGGCTGATGCGTGGTAGCGCCGGTAGTTGCGCATGGCTTTGTCATCACCAGCCTGTCCGACTTCTGCATGCACGAGCCAGTTGATCGAGTAAAGATCGATTTCTCCAGCGATGTGGCGTTGCAAGGTCGTCAGGGTGATGCGGCTGAGTACGTCGGCGTAGAGCAGATTGACGCCGGAAAACTGGTTGACATCAAAGGCAGACAGCCGGTTGCGGCCGCCCAAAAACCGGGCCGGTGCGTTATCACCGCCGAGCAGGGTGATCCACTCGAATTTGCCTTGAACGCTGAACCGGGGACGCACGGATTTGCCTGTGGACAACAGACGGTACTGCCAGAAATTCAGGTTCGATCCGGCCACGGCAAAGGCGCGCGCAACCTCCATTTCAAAAAGTCCGCTGTGCAAAAAACCGAACAGTTGCAGGGAATCGATCTCCCCGGCAAATGACTGTGAAACAGAAAAAACTTTCTGCGCATCCAGCTCGCTGGCGTTCTCTGCTGAGGGATAGGAATAGCGCGTGTAGTTGACGCTCGTCATCGAATTGGCCGGCAAGGGAAACAGAAAGCGGCCGCCGAGGCGAACGCCCTGCTCCCGCCGCCAGATATTGTCTTTGTTGAACAACGGCACGAATTTCAACTGATCGAAAAGCGTCAGCTCCGGAACGAGGTGAAAACGCGTGAAAATATTCTGGAAGGTGAATCCCATTTCACCGCGCAGGTAGTTGTAATGTGCCGAGGTGATCGATGTGTAGCTGCCGATGCTTTTTTCAAACGTGGCGTTGAACTCGCCCTCGGGAAATAAAAACGAGACATCGGTTTCATAACGCAGGATGACGCGCTTGACGCGGACATCCACAGGGAGTTTGCGCCCCTGCAGCAGTGACAAAACAGAGGGCGTTTCCGGTTCGGGCTGTTCGGCTGCCGGAGAAGCGTCGTTCTCCTGTGCGAAAATCCCTGCGCAGCAAAACAGCAGTGCCGCGATGAGCAGAAACAGTCGTTTCGTGCGCGTGCATGTGCTGGAATTCCGGGTTGCTCTGTCGCGGTGGTGTCTCGGCATCTGTCTCGTCCGTATCGGTGCAGGTATTCACGCTTGCACTTTAGTATCGGAGAGAGAACGATAAAACGCGACAGGGAAAATGCACACAGGGGGCACCCGCGTAAAGCCGGAAAATCATGCTGAGCGCCGAGCGTGCTCAAACCGTCTGCATGCGCATGACCTCTTCGATGGTTTCGACGATCTGCTCGTGTTGGTGGCCATTGCTGGCCAGCATGCCGCTGAGGTTCTGGACGCTCTCGCCGGTGTATTCCAGCGGTTTGCCGTAGATGTCGGTCATGGTCCCGCCAGCCGCTTCGAGAATTGCCTGGGGTGCGCAACTGTCCCACAGCTTGGTGTGGTGGCTGGGGTGAATGTACAGATCGCACTCATCGCGGGCGATCAGGCCGCATTTCAGGCCGACGCTGCCGCTCTGGCGGATTTCCCCGATACCGAGCCGTTCGCGGATATCATCGACGACCGGTTCGAGGTGGGAACGGCTGACGACCAGCCGGAACGAGGCGACCTCATCGCGCTCGGAAACCCGCAGCTCGCGTGCTTCCGTTGCCTGCCAGAGCTCGGCTTTTACGCCTTTTGCCCCCAGATAAAGGCGATCTTCCGTCGGCTGATAGACCGCCCCGAGCACAGGCCGGCCCTGTTCGACCAGGCCGATCATCACGGAAAATTCCCCGTTGCGGCTGATGAATTCCTTGGTGCCGTCCATGGGATCGACCATCCAGATCAGCTCTTTTTCCAGCCGGCTGTGGTCATCCCGGGATTCCTCCGCGAGCAGGCCATAGTCGGGAAACTCTTTGCGCAGCTTTTCTACCAGAAATTCGTTGCTGGCTTTGTCGGCTGCGGTCACCGGCTCTGTCGGCGTTTTCCATTCCACCTCAGCGGTTTGGGCATAGTATTTCAGTACGATGGCTCCTGCCTCGCGGATCGTCTGCGTCAACCAATCGAGTATGTCGTTTTTTTCATTGTTTGTCAATGCCATCCTGGTGCTCCCTTTTCAGTAGCAGTTCATGATGAAGTGTGGTGTTGTCTGATTTTCTGTGTAATCGGGCCCTCGTTGCGCATGTCCGGGCCGGCTGCAGCCCGGGCTATTTTTTATGCGCCAGCGTACGCCAGAAAATGACCAGTCCTTTGGACAAGCCGGCGATGATGGCGGTCAGGTCGAGCAGCGGTTGTTCGATGCGCTCGCGCACCATGATCTCGAACTCATGTACGTCCGCAGCAGTGCGGCGGATGGATTCGATGCTGTCGCTGACTTTGGGCAGCTCTTTTTCCATGGTTTTGACGATGTGGCGCAGATCACCGGCGATCTGCGTGGCGTCGTGTACCAGCGGTGCGGTTTGCATGCGCACCTGTTCGACCAGGCGTTCAGCCTGGACAAAAGTGCGCCGGAGAGCGAGCAAAACCGGTATGACGCCGATCGTGATCAGAGCGATACAAACGGCGATCACGGTGAGGGAAATTTCCACTGACATGTGTCCTCCTGTCTGCTGATCGCTCAGGCGTTTTTATCCGCGTCATCGTTTTCGCCGACTTCGTCCTTGTATGCCTGCACGCCTTTGTTGACAGCGTCTTTTAGTTTCTCGGCGCTTTTGCGGACTTTCGTCCGGCCTTTGTCGATTTTTTCTTTTGTTTTTGTTTTGACCTCAGCGACCTTTTCGCTGGTTTCCTCGCCGAGCTCGCTGACGCTCTTCAGCCCTTCCTGGTACAGGGATTCTGCTTTGACCCGGGCTTCTGCAATGCGTCGCTCCGCCTCTGCACGCAGTTTTTCCGCCTCGCTGCGGGCCTCGGCGAGAATCTGGTCTGCTTTCTTGCGGACTTCGGCAACCTGCTCGTCCGCCTCATCGAGCAGCTCGCGGGATTTGCGTTTCAGTTCATCCCGGGTTTCGCGACCGGTTTTGGGTGCATACAACAAGGCCATCACCGCGCCGATGGCGCCGCCGATCATCAGGCCTTTCCAGAATTTGTCTCCGTGATCTTGTGCCATTTTTTTCTCCTTACCTGGATATATGGTTCAACGCTATCCTGATCAAATGCTGTTGTGCGTATGATGAGCGAATATCTCTCAATTAACCTGAGGAATTTGTTTTTGGAACAAAAAAGCAGCAGACAAGCGGTTTGAATGGATGGTTCCATTCAATTTTCAATAATATGCTGCCTGGTCATTATGGTTATCCAATCCTCACAGCTTTGGGCTGAAGCCGGGTTTCACCACGAAGAACGGGTGCATTTTTCAACCAGACCGGGTGACAACAGCACGTGCCTGCCCCAGAACGGTCATTCCGGTTTCCCCGCAGGGGAAGACCGGAATCTCCCGGACTCCGGCACGTGGGCGAAAAGATGAGATTCCGGCACTGCGCTTCGCTTGGCCGGAATGACACATGCCGGTATCTGAGCCGGCCACGGTTTGCTGAGTTAACTGGATACCCGGATCTGCGGTCAGTTCGTCATGGATGTTTTTTTATCCGTATTTGCGCGCAGAGTTTCTGGTTATCCCGTTCTCACAGCTTTGGGCTGAAGCCGGGTTTCACCACGAAGGCCACGAAGAGCTCGAAGAAAGCAGAAGTGTCGAAAACAGGCCAACAGTTCCTTACCTTTCTTCTTGTTTTTCTTCGCGTCCATCGTGCACTTCATGG
>DRLW01000392.1 GCA_011375275.1 Bacteroidota bacterium | reverse complement strand
GCGCGGTTCCGAACTGTTCTTCCATGAATTCGCCATGCAACGTGACATGCGGGAAACGGGCAGCGATTTGTGAGAGTAAAAAACGATCGCCATCATTATTGCCAAAAATCGCGTGTACCGGGCGCTGGAAGCCTTCGGCGAGCTGGCTGAGCATGAAGGGGGCACAAAAATCGCCGCAAAAAATCAGGGCATCTGCAGGCGAGGCCTGCTCGATAGCGCGTGCAAGATGGTCTTCTCTATCGTGGATATCAGACATCACAGCAAGTTTCATGGTACACCCCGTATCGGTTTGGGTACAATGAAAAACAGCCAGAGAGGCACTGCCCATCCGGCTGTTTATAAATCGATTGATCGCGTGAAGAAGACTACTCCGCTGCAGCCTGTGCTTGACCGGCTGCTTCTTCCTGTTCAGCTTTTTCCTTCTCTTCTCTGCGGCGTTTGCGCTCTTCTTTCTGCTCAAGTGCCTCCTGTTGCTTATCGAGCTGCACGCTTTCGAAACCGACAAACTCGAGGATGGCGAGTTCAGCGCCATCACCCTGGCGGCGACCGAGTTTGATGACGCGGGTGTAGCCACCATTACGGGTCTCGAAATGCGGCGCCAGCTCATCGAAAAGAATTTTGACGATGTCTCGGCGAGGAATGAATTTATACACTTCACGCCGGGCGGCAACAGTACCGCGTTTTCCGAATGTCACCATCCGGTCAGCCCAGCGCCGTGCTTCCTTGGCCTTGGCCACGGTCGTGCGGATCTGCTTGTGCTCGATGAGAGAAGCGACCATATTGGACAGCATCGCTTTTCTGTGGCTGGCGGTACGGCCGAGCTTTTTATGATCTTTTCCGTGTCGCATTATCGACTTTCCTTCATTTAGCCTGAAAAATTCAGAGACTTACAAATAAATATTCAACGCTGCTGTTTTGACGATCATCGGGCAGAGGCGCCAGACAGCCGTGGGGACTTGTCAGGCCTGCGCTATCCATCCGAAAACGATTCCGAATGAATAGACCGGCCGGCATCAGTCTTCTTCGGTCTTGAGATATTTATCAACATCGATACCGAAGGACAGGCCTTTTTCCTCGAGAATCTGGGTCAGCTCCTGCAATGATTTGCGGCCAAAGTTGCGGAACTTGAGCATCTCCTGCTCGTCGCGGCGCACAAGATCACCGATGGTTTTGATGTTGGCGGCCATCAGGCAGTTGTGCGAGCGCACCGAGAGCTCCAGCTCATCGACCGGCATCTTCAGCAACTTACGAATGCGCAGAACTTCTTCATCGATTTCATCCGGCTCTTCCTCTTCGGGTTCGATATCGAATTTGACGAAGAGCTGAATATGATCGAGCAGCAGTTTACTGGCATAGGTCAGCGCATCATCCGGAGTGATGCTGTCATCCGTGGTGATCTCCAGGATGAGTTTTTCATAATCTGTCTTCTGGCCGACGCGGGTATTTTCAACGCGGTAAGAGACATTTTTAACCGGCGTATAGATCGCATCGACCGGAATCGTACCGATGGGATGGTCAGGCAGTTTGTTTTCTTCGGCCGGGACATAGCCATGGCCACGCCCGATGCGCAGTTCCATACGCAGGTTAGCACCATCATCAAGCGTTGCGATGTGGTGGTCAGGATTGAGGACTTCAAAATCCGTCGTACCGTTCTGCAAGTCACCCGCGCGCAATTCGCCCGGGCCTTTGGCCTCGATGATAACTTTGTCCGGCTTTTTATTGATCAGTTTGAAACGGACTTCCTTCAGGTTCAGGATGACGTCAGCGACATCTTCTACCATGCCGTCAACCGTGGAAAACTCATGTTGCACGCCGTCGATACGAACCTGTGTGATTGCTGCGCCCGGGAGGGAAGAAAGCAGGACACGGCGCAGAGCATTGCCGAGTGTTGTCCCAAAGCCTCTTTCCAGAGGCTGAACTATGAAACGGCCGAATGAGGTCGAATAGGACGATTCATCGAGTTCCACTTCCTCGGGCATTTGTATATTAGGCCAATTCATCGTGGTGTCTCCGTATTATAAAATCCTGTAAAACCGGGTAACGTCTTGGTACCCATCTCATTAGCTCGAACAAGAACGCGTGCCGCCGAAAAACAGCAGGCAGAGCTCATTATTTCGAGTAGAGCTCAACAATAAGCGACTCATTGACTTCGGTTGGAATGTCCTCACGTGAGGGGATTTCCAGCATCGAGCCGGTCAGATTGGGCTTGTTGAGATCCAACCAGGGGAGTAATCTGCCGTCGCGTATTCGGCGCAGAGACTGATGAATTGAATCCAATTTGCGGCTTTTTTCCCGTACCTGAATCACATCACCCGGGCTGACCTGAAAAGACGGGATATCGACAACCCTTCCATTCACGGTAAAATGACGATGGCGCACGAGCTGGCGTGCAGCTTTCCTCGAGCCGGCAAAACCGAGACGATACACAACGTTATCGAGACGGCGTTCGAGCAGCTTCAGGAGGTTTTCGCCGGTGATGCCTTTTTGCTTCACAGCTTTCTTGTAATAGTTGCGGAACTGCGCTTCCAGGATTCCGTACATTCTTCTCATCTTCTGCTTTTCGCGCAGCTGCAGTCCGTACTCAGATTGCTTGAAAGAGCGGGCACGGCCGTGCTGGCCCGGAGGAAAATTCCTCGATTCAAGCGGACATTTTGGAGATGTACATTTTGCTCCTTTCAAAAAGAGCTTCTGCCCTTCTCGTCTGCAGAGCTTGCAGACTGGCCCAATATATCGTGCCATAGAATATTCAATCCTCCATTGCGATAGGATCACAAGGTATTTGATTTACAACGTCATTTTATCGATCTTGCGCCTGTCAAAACGGCTCGCCGGCAGCAGCCTGCCAGCACACCATGAAATACCAAATCAGACGCGGCGTCTTTTGGGCGGACGGCAGCCATTATGCGGTATCGGCGTCACGTCCTTGATGGCAGACACCTCAAGCCCTGCTGCCTGCAACGCGCGCACAGCAGCTTCCCGGCCAGAACCCGGGCCTTTGATCATCACCTCGATCTTACGCAGCCCAAGTTCCATCGCTGCTTTGGCGGCTTTTTCTGCAGCAACCTGCGCAGCAAAGGGTGTGGACTTGCGCGAGCCTTTGTAGCCAACCATACCGGCCGATGCCCAGGAAATGGTATTGCCGTACTGATCGGTCAGCGTGATGATGGTGTTGTTAAAGGTCGCGTGGATCATCGCCAGACCGTTCGCATCGACCTGCTGGCGTTTTTTGCCTTTTTTTCTTCTTGATGTAGCCAAGTTATGCTCCTTCTATCTCCGGTTTCTGCAAGAGCTTTTCCATCCCGATCGCTTCACGGATCAGCGCAGTGCGCTGGACATGTCGGGATAGCTGTAAAATTTCACGATCAGACCTGCGGCAGGATCAGCGTTTCTTGATGCCAACACCGCGCTTGCGCCCTTTGCGGGTACGTGCGTTGGTGTGGGTTCTCTGTCCACGTACCGGCAGGCCACGGCGGTGGCGCAGGCCGCGGTAACACCCGATATCCATCAGGCGCTTGATATTCATCTGCACCTCGGTGCGCAGGGCACCCTCAACTTTATAATCACTGGCGATGACGGAACGAATTTTAGCCACATCATCGTTCGTCAAATCCTTGACACGTGTGTCTGCATTGATATCTGCCTTTTGCAGAATGTCATTCGCCGTCTTGCGACCAATCCCGTAGATATAGGTCAGTGCTATTTCGATACGTTTATTTCTCGGGAGATCGATACCTGAGATACGAGCCAAAGCAATCCTCCGTCTCTAATGTCTGTCTCAACCCTGGCGCTGCTTATGGCGCGGGTTTTTGCAAATTACCATCACTCTGCCTTTGCGACGAATGATCTTGCAGGAGTCGCAAATTTTCTTTACAGAAGAACGAACTTTCATTGTTTCCAGCCTTTCTATTTGTAGCGGTAAACAATCCGTCCCCGGCTCAAATCATAGGGGGAAAGCTCAATAGTGACCTTGTCCCCGGGTAATATCTTGATAAAATGCATGCGCATCTTACCAGAGATATGCGCCAGTACTTTGTGCCCATTCTCGAGCTCAACACGAAAGGATGCGTTGGGCAGGGTCTCGACGATCGTCCCGTCTACTTTTATTGCTTCTTCTTTTGCCATAAACTATCAACCTGTTGTTAAAATCTCCGCTTCGTGGTCACGGACCACGATCGTATGTTCGAAATGGGCGGACATCGTCGCATCGGCACTTCGGACGGTCCAGCCATCATCATCGGTGATGACCTGCTCCGTACCCATGTTAACCATGGGTTCGATGGCCAGCACCATACCCGCTTTCAGACGTGGCCCGCGGCCGGGCGGTCCATAGTTGGGTATTTGCGGCTCCTCGTGCAGCTCTTTGCCGATGCCATGGCCGACGAGCTGCCGGACAACACCAAAACCATTTGCCTCGACATGGCGTTGTATCTCGTGAGAAATGTCTGAAAGCCGATTCCCCGCAACAGCCTTTTCGATACCTTTATAGAGTGCCTCTTTCGTAACCTGCAATAAGCGCTGCACATCTTCATCGATTTCGCCGACGACAAAACTCCTGGCTGAGTCGCCATAGTAACCGTTCTTCACAACGCCGACATCGACTTTGACAACTGTGCCCGGTTGTATCGGGATGTCTTTCGGGATGCCGTGGACGACTTCATCATTCAGTGAGATACACGCTGAAGCCGGAAAACCCTGAAACCCCTTGAACGCCGGCCGGGCATCCTGGCTGCGGATATAGTCTTCGATCTGGCTGTCCAGCCAGGCTGCAGTTACACCTTCTTTGAGAACTTCTTCAGCCAACCGCAAGGCACCGACGACGATCCGGCAGCTCTCCCTGATCGCATCGATTTCCTTTTCGTTGCGGAGATGTATCATGAATCTGCCTTGAATTCTGCGAGTTTACGCACTATCTCATCCCGCACTTTCTGAATACTCAAAGAGCCATCGATGGAGACGAGTTTGCCCTGGGCATCATAATAGCCTTTCAGCGGGCGGGTCTGCGCTTCATAAACCTCCATGCGGTGAATGACAGTTTCCTCGGTATCATCCGGCCGCTGGATAATCGTCCCTTCTCCGCCGCATCCGGGGCAAATGCCGTTTTCCGGCGGTGGATCGAAAATCAAGTTGAACACTTTTTTACATTGGGAGCACACCCGGCGGCTTGTCAGCCGTTTGATGATTCTGCTCCGCGATACTTCCAGGCTGAGAACGCAAAGAATACGCCGGTTGCTGTTGAGCAAAATCCGGTCGAGTTCCTGCGCCTGGCGGGTGGTTCTGGGGAAACCATCCAGAATAAACCCTTTTTTTGCATCATCCTGCTTCAGACGCTCTTCGATCAGCCCGACGACTACCTTATCCGGCACCAGTTCTCCACGGTCCATGATCTTTTTGGCTTCCAGACCGAGGGGCGTTTGTTTTGCAACCGCATCCCGCAGAATATCTCCGGTCGAAATCTGCGGAATGTCATATTTTTCAGACAGAAAAGACGCCTGTGTGCCTTTGCCTGATCCCGGGTAGCCTAAAAAAATGAGTTCCATAAATGGCTGCGTTATTCATGTCGCTATGCGTAGCGTCTGCCTTTGACTTTTCCGCCTTTCATGAAACCGTCATAATGTCGCATCAGCAGATGCGATTCCATCTGTTGCAGGGTATCCAAGGCCACACCCACGATGATGAGCAGGGACGTTCCACCAAAGAAGGAAGCATAATTATAAGAAACATTCGTCAATTTGACGATGAAGTAGGGCAAAATTGCGATGAGTGCCAGGAAAATTGACCCCGGCAAAGTGACCCTCGTCAGAATGTTCTCGATATACTCGGCTGTCTTTTTACCCGGACGCACACCCGGAATAAAGCCACCCTGTTTTTTCATATTGTCTGCCACGTCGATCGGGTTGAAAGCGATCGCCGTGTAAAAATAGGTAAAGAAGATGATCATCAGGCCATAGATGAACTGATAGACAAAGGAATCGATATTGAAATACAGCCCGATCGTGGTCATGATTTCCGAATCCGGGAAAAAGGTCGTGATCGTCTGCGGAATAAACATGATCGACTGCGCGAAGATGATCGGCATAACGCCGGCGGTGTTCACACGCAGCGGGATGTGTGTACTCTGACCGCCATAAATCTTTCTGCCGACGACACGCTTGGCATACTGCACAGGTATTTTACGCGTGCCCTGAGTCAGCATGACCACAGCTCCGATCACCACAACCATCACGGCAAGAAGGATGACTTCGACGATGATGTCACGGTTGCCACCGGCAACCTGCTGCCATTCATCGAGAACCGCGTTGGGGAACAGGGCAATGATACCGATGAAGATGATCAACGAGATGCCGTTGCCGATACCGCGCTCGGTGATCTGCTCACCCATCCACATGATCAGGACCGTGCCACTGGCCAGGATGGCCATGGTCATCAAACGGAAACCCCAACCGGGGTTCGGAACGACGCTGATACCCTGGCTGGTCGTAATACTTTCCAGAAACACACTGGCGCCATAGGCCTGCAGTGCCGCGATCAGCACCGTGCCATAGCGCGAGTATTGAGTAATTTTCTTTCTGCCCTCTTCGCCTTCTTTCTGCAGCTTCTGAAAATAAGGCATGACTGCCCCCAGAAGCTGGATAATGATCGATGCGGAGATGTAGGGCATGATACCCAGAGAAAAAACCGTTGCGCGGCTGAACGCACCGCCGACAAACATATCATAAAGCCCGAAAAGACCACCTGCATTCTGAAAAAAACTCAGCAGCGCCTCAGCATTCACGTTAGGAATCGTGATGTGTCCGCCAAGACGATAGACGATCAGCACGAGCAGCGTATAGGTGATGCGCTTTTTCAGCTCAGGAATCTTGAAAACACTCTGGAAACTTCGAATCATAATTGAGTTGCCTTTCCTCCAGCCTTTTCGATTTTCTCGAGCGCGCTTTTGCTGAACTTATGCGCCGAGATTTCCATGGCCTTCTTCAATTCGCCCTCGCCGAGGATTTTCACGGGCACGTCTTTCTTACGGATCAGCCCTGCCTCGAGAAGTGTTTCAGGCGTGACGGTCTTTGCATCAATTCTGGCTTCCAGCTCACTGACGTTAACGATCTGATATTCTTTCCTGAATATATTTCTGAAACCACGCTTGGGAACACGGCGCTGCAGCGGCATCTGTCCACCCTCGAACCAGGCCGGAATGCTGCCGCCGGAACGGGATTTCTGCCCTTTGTGTCCGCGTGCTGCTGTACCACCGCGCCCGGAGCCTAAACCACGTCCGATTCTTCTGCTCTTCTTGCGCGATCCTTTTGCGTATCTGAGTGTATTGAGATCCATGTTCAAACCTGCTCGTTAGGCTTCTTCAACTTTTACCAAATGAGAAACGCGATTGATCATCCCGCGGATCTGCGGGGTATCGGTTTTCTCTACTGTATAGTGCAATCTGCGCAACCCCAGAGCTTCGACCGTGCGTTTCTGATTTTCCTTATGCCCGATCGTGCTGCGTACCAGGGTGATCTTCAGCGTTTTCGCTTTCTTCTTGGCCATCCTCTACTCTCCTGCTATACCGTGGTTTTGGTGAATAATTCGTTCAGTGTCATACCACGTTTTCTGGCAATGATCGAGGCATCGAAAAGATTTTCGAGAGCTGTAATCGTCGCTTTCACCAGATTGTGCGGGTTCGAGGAGCCCATCGATTTGGTCAGGATATCATGAATACCGACAGCTTCCATGATCGCACGTACAGCACCGCCGGCTATCACACCGGTACCCGGGCTGGCAGGCTTGAGGAAGACTTTGCCGGCGCCATACTTGCCGACGACCTGGTGCGGGATGGTACCTTTGATGATCGGATATTTTTTCAGGCTTTTCTTGGCGTTCTCCGAGCCCTTGGATATGGCGTCTGCCACTTCGTTTGCCTTGCCCAGGCCAACGCCGACATGCCCGTTGCCATCTCCAACAACGACGATGGCATTAAAAGAAAAACGCCGGCCACCTTTCACAACCTTGGCAACGCGGTTGATATGGACGACTTTTTCTTTCAAATCCAGTTCAGCGGGGGAGATTCTGTCAACCTTGCGCACAGTTCATTTCTCCAAATATTAGAATTTCAGTCCGCCTTCACGAGCGGCATCCGCAAGCGCTTTGATCCGGCCGTGGTAAACAAAACCGCCGCGATCGAAAACCACCTGCTCAATTTTCAGTTCTTTTGCCTTTGCAGCTATGGCCTTGCCGACGACTTCAGCCCGCTCTCTCTTGCTCTTGGCTTTGGCCAGGTCGTCCTGCAGTGCCTTGGTCAGCGTTGAAACGCCGGTTATCGTCTTCTGATGATCATCATCGATGAGCTGAGCATAGATATTCCTGGCGCTTTTGAAAACCGCCAGACGGGGTCTTTCGGCGGTGCCGTGAATATTCTTGCGCACGGATCGATGTTTCTGAATACGCTTGCGCGTCTTGTTTACTGGTTTGAATCCCATTTTCGATCAACTCACAAATATGTGTTTGCACTCGTTTGTCTGATTATATCCAGACCGGAAAAATGGCTGAAAAACTCACGCCTACTTACCGGCAGTCTTACCGGCTTTCTCGCGAACATATTCATCGACATAACGGATTCCCTTGCCCTTGTAAGGCTCGGGCTTGCGAAAAGAACGGATTTTGGCAGCCACATGGCCGACAAGCTCCTTGTCGATTCCGGAAACCGTGATGTTGGTATTGCCCTCAGCGCGCACTTCGATACTCTCCGGCGGCATGAAGACGATGGGGTGTGAATACCCGAGATAGAGGTTCAGCAGCTTGCCGCGCATCTCAGCACGGTAGCCCACACCACGAATCTCGAGCTTTTTCTCAAAACCCTTTGTCACTCCCTCAACCATATTGGCGATCAGCGTGCGCGAAAGGCCATGCAGAGCGCGATGTTGCTTGCCATCAGAGGGACGGGCTACGGTGATCTGGCCGTCCTCCAGAGCAACTTTCATCTCCGGACTGATTTCACGCTGCAACTCGCCCTTGGGGCCTTTGATGGTAACCAGGTTACCTTCGAGCTTGCACTCGACCTTATCAGGAAGTGGTATCGGTAATTTGCCTATACGTGACACTGCTCGTTCCTTGTTTTTACAGTTTTATCCCGCGGTACGGATAGAAAGAATTTTATCGACCCGGCAGGATAACCGAAAAGTTCTCTTTTCAGGTGTTGCGACGGTAGAATATCTCTTCTGAAACGCTGCGCCGGCACAGCAGGTGGCTCTTGCAACTTACCAGACGTAGCACAAAACTTCACCGCCTACCCGCAGCTTGCGTGCATCCCGGTCAGAGATGATGCCCTTGGATGAACTCAGGATAGCGATGCCGATGTTGTTATACACGCGCGGGATATCAGATACACCGACATACTTGCGCTGGCCCGGCTTGCTGATCCGCTTCAGGCCGTTGATCACGCTTTTTTCTTCTTCATCATATTTCAGATAAATCCGGATCAGGCCCTGCTTGTCATCACGAATCAGCAGATAGTCTTTAATATAACCATATGCCAGCAGAATCTTCGTGATTTCGCGTTTCATCCGGGAAGCAGGGATATCCACTTTTTTGTGCCCTGCCCGGGATGCATTCCGAACTCTCGTCAGAAAGTCGGCGATTGGATCTGTCATGCTCATTTATTTTCCAAGCCTCTCATTACTTGTTGCTTTACCAACTCGCTTTTCTTACGCCGGGAATCTTGCCGTCCAGTGCCAGTTCACGGAAACAAATCCGGCAAATTCCAAATTTGCGCAGATGAGCTCTGGGACGTCCACAACGACTGCAGCGATTATACGCCCGTACCTTGAACTTGGGCTTCCGCTTTTGCTTTTCGATTAATGCCTTACGAGCCACGTTGTCCTCTCAGTTGTTAACGCTTTTTGAAGGGCATGCCAAACGCGGAGAGCAGCGCGTGCGCTTCTTCATCCGTCTCCGCAGTGGTCACAATTGTAATATTCATACCCCGGATACGATCGACCTTATCGTAATCGATCTCGGGAAAGATAATCTGCTCGCGTATGCCGACCGAATAGTTGCCCCTGCCATCAAAGGATTTATCCGGCAGACCGCGAAAGTCGCGGATACGGGGAACAGCAACGCTGATAAAACGGTCGAGAAATTCATACATCTTCCAACTGCGCAACGTTACACGGCAGCCGATGGGCATACCGGCGCGCAGCTTGAAATTGGAGATGGAATTCTTGGCTTTGCGAATCTGCGGTTTCTGACCGGCGATGATCGCCATGTCGGCTATGGCATTGTCGAGATTTTTCTTATCCTCAACCGCGCTGCCGACACCCATATTGAGAACGATCTTCTCCAGCCGGGGTACCTGCATCGGATTTTTATAGTTGAATTTTTTCTGCATTTCAGCGATGACCTGCTCCTTATACCTGGCGATCAGCCGGGGAGCATAGCCATTCTGAGATGCGGAATCAGTTTTTTTCGAAGCCTTTTTTGCTGCCATCGTTATTCACCGGACGGTATAATTTCATCAAACTTTTTCGAATAGCGGACACGCCGCCGACTTTGTTTATCATCACCTTCAAGGACTTTGGTCGAAACCCGTGTCGGCGCATCATGACCGGGTGAGATGAGCATCACGTTGGAAACATGAATCGGGGCTTCCTTTTCGATGATGCCGCCTTGCTGGTTTTTCTGCGAGGGCCGTGTGTGGCGTTTGATGAAATTGACGCCTTCCACGATAACCCGTTGCCTGGCCGGAAATACCTTGAGTACCCGACCGCGCTTGCCTTTGTCGTCGCCGGAGATGACGACAACCTGATCATTTCTTTTAATATGCATTTTTTTCGCCATGTCGAGGTCCGTCAAATTACTTCAGGTGCCAGAGAAACGATTTTCATGTACTGCTTCTCACGCAATTCTCTCGCAACTGGTCCGAAAATACGTGTGCCGCGGGGTTCTTTCTGAGCGTTGATCAGCACAGCCGCATTCTCATCGAAACGAATGTAGCTGCCATCAGAGCGCCGGGTTTCCTTGCGCGTGCGCACGATAACTGCCCGGGCAACTTCGCCTTTCTTAACCGTTCCGCCGGGAATTGCGGATTTGACAGCGACAACGATTTCATCGCCGATACGGCCATAACGCTTTTTGCTGCCGCCCAGAACGCGAATGCACTGTACTTGTTTCGCGCCGGTATTATCCGCCACACTCAAGCGGGTTTCTTCTTGAATCATGTTCTCACTCCGTCACTACGAAGGCTGAATATCTTATTTCGCTCTTTCTACGATTTCTACAAGGCGCCAGCGTTTCTTGCGGCTCAGCGGACGTGTTTCCATAATCAGAACACGATCACCGATATTTGCCGTGTTCTCCTCATCATGGGCCATGAATTTGGAGGTTTTGCGGTAAAACTTGCCATAAATCGGGTGCTTTACCTGGCGCTCGACAGCAACCACGATGCTTTTCTGCATCTTGTTGCTGACAACTTTGCCGACTTTTGTTTTACGATTGCCACGTTCCATTCGATATTTCCTTAACAAGCTTATCCCGATTTGTGCTCACCCGTACGCTGCGCACGGAAAGCCGGGATAACAGAAAAATTTCGTTCCAGATAATGAACTTTACTAACAAATTGACTATCAAAAGGTTACGCGGAAAAATTCCTGAATTTATGAATTTTTCAGGTTACCCGTTATGACCTACGATTCGCTGCCTGCCTTGTCCTTACGAATGCCAAGGTCCATTTCCCGCAAAACGCCGCGAAAGCGGGCGATATCCTTGCGGATGGCACGCAGGCGCATGGGGTTGTCGAGCTGGCGCATAGCATGCTGGAAACGCAAGTTCTGGTACTCTTCGATGGCATCTTCAAGATGCTGCTCGATCTCTTCGCGAGACAGTTGATTGATTTCCCACATTTTCATGAGACTATTCTCCGAAATCTTTTTGCGTCACAAACTTCGTCTTGATCGGGAGCTTGTGCGCCGCCAGCCGCATCGCCTCGCGCGCTGTGTCCTCAGGAACACCACCGAGCTCGAACATGATGCGACCGGGCTTGACCACTGCAACCCAGTATTCCGGAGAGCCCTTGCCCTTACCCATACGGGTTTCAGCCGGCTTCTCCGTAACAGGCTTGTCCGGAAAAATACGAATCCAGACCTTACCGCCACGTTTGATGTATCGTGTCATCGCCACACGGGCAGCCTCGATTTGCCGCGAGGTGATCCACGCCGGCTCGAGCGCTTTCAGCCCATACTCGCCGAAAGATATCTTGGACCCACGGATCGCCTTGCCGCGCATACGGCCACGCTGCTGCTTGCGATATTTAACACGTTTAGGCATTAACATGATAGACTTAGCTCCAGTTAGCTATTCAGTTGCAGAATCAGTTCTCTACGCGTTGGTCACTTCACCGCGACAGATCCAGACTTTGACACCGATGGCGCCATAGGTCGTCTGCGCCGTTGCACGGGCATAATCGATATCAGCGCGCAGGGTATGCAAAGGAATCCGGCCCTGCTTGTATTGCTCGGTACGCGCCATTTCCGCGCCGCCGAGACGGCCGCTGCACACAACCCGGATGCCCTCAGCACCCATACGCATGGTCGAGGTGATCGCTTTTTTCATGGCACGGCGAAAGGAAATCTTGGCAACGAGCTGCTGGGCGATATTCTCAGCGACCAGGTAGGCATCCAGCTCAGGACGCTTGATCTCGTTGATGTTCAACTGCACATCTTTTTTGGTCAAACGCTGCAGCTCTTCTTTCAGCTTATCTACCTCCTGCCCTTTGCGGCCGATAACGATGCCAGGGCGTGCGGTGTTGATGGTCAGCGTGATCTTCTGTGCAGTACGGCTGATATGAATCCCGGAAACTCCGGCGCGGCTGAGACGGCTGCGCAGATATTTGCGCAACATCAGGTCTTCGGAAAGCGTCGTGCCGAAATTTTGCTCATCAAACCAGTTGGATTCCCATTCGCGAACAATACCGAGGCGAAATCCAATTGGGTTCGTTTTCTGACCCAAGGTACCTCCTAAACTATAAAGCCTGAAAATTTAATTTTTTGCCACAAACAATTGATTGTCATGGAGTTAGAAAGGCATGTACTACAACAGTGTTTCTATGCCGTCACCGCACTTCGCAGGGACAGCGCAAGAAACCGCAATACATCCTTTATTCGTCCTCTTCACCGTCTGCAACGGTGACAGTAATATGACAGGTGCGCTTTCTGATGCGCATTGCCCTGCCCATGGATGCCGGACGAAAACGCCGCATCATCGGGCCGCCATCGACTCTGGCTTCTGCGATGAACAGCTGATCCGTATCAATCTCATTTTCATCATCCTTGTGCAGGATGTTTGCCACGGCAGAACGCACGGTCTTTTCAATAGGCCCGGCCGCTTTTTTGTTGGTAAAATGCAGAATATTGATCGCCTCTTCTACATTTTTTCCGCGTACCAGATCGATAACCTGGCGAGCCTTCCGCGGTGACATTCTTACGTGTCGGGCTTTCGCAGTTGCTTTCATACCTGCTCCTGAATACAAAAATATTTACCTTCTCACTCTCGAAGATTTTTCAGATTTATCGACATGACCGCGATAGGTTCGTGTCGGGGCAAACTCGCCCAACTTGTGTCCGACCATGTTTTCAGAAATGAAAACAGGGATGAATTTGTTGCCATTATGAACGGCTATCGTGTGGCCGACAAATTCCGGAGTGATCGTTGAACGTCTTGCCCAGGTCTTGATGACCTTTTTTTGATTGGCATCATTGAGCTGCTGAATCTTCTTGTTCAGCGAAGCGTCAATATACGGGCCTTTTTTTACTGAACGTGGCATATTCCTCTATCCCTACTTTCTACGTCTCACAATGAACCGATCAGACGGCTTTTTCCTTCTAGTCTTCAAGCCTTTGCTTTTCTGCCCCCATGGGGAACAAGGATGGCGGCCCCCGGAGCTGCGCCCTTCACCACCGCCCATCGGGTGATCCACAGGGTTCATGGCAACACCGCGCACGTGCGGGCGCCGGCCGAGCCAGCGGCTGCGGCCTGCTTTACCGCTGCGGATATTTTCGTGATCGACATTGCCGACCTGCCCGAGTGTCGCACGGCACTCAACATGAACCATGCGTACCTCTCCGGAAGGCATCTTAAGGTGAGCATATTTGCCATCACGGGCAACGAGCTGAATTGATGTGCCTGCACTGCGGGCGACCTGGCCGCCCTTGCCGGGCTTCAGTTCCACATTATGAATGATCGATCCGAGCGGGATATTGCCGAGGGGCAGGCAGTTGCCGACATTAATGCTGGCATCCGCACCGGAGACGACTTTGTCGCCGACCTGCAAGCCAACAGGCGCCAGAATATAACGCTTCTCGCCATCAGCATAGTGCAGCAGGGCGATGCGAGCGCTGCGGTTCGGGTCATATTCGATGCTGGCGACTTTTGCCGGTACACCGTCTTTGTTGCGCTTGAAATCGATAACGCGATATTTACGCTTGTGTCCGCCGCCTCTGTGGCGGGCGGTAGCCCGTCCCAGGTTATTACGCCCGCCGGACTTGGTCAGCTTGCGCAGCAGACTTTTTTCCGGCGTGGTTTTGGTGATTTCTTCAAAAGTAGAAACCGAGCGGAAGCGCTGTCCAGGCGTATTCGGTTTATATAATTTGATACCCATTGTTTGCTATCCTCAATTCCGGGTTATGCGCCAGTATCAAACAGATCGATGCTGTGGTCTTCTGCCAGGGTAACGATCGCTTTTTTGATCGTTGCACGGCGGCCAAAGGTCATACCGCGGCGGACATTCATGCGCTTACGCTTGCCCTTAACGACAACCGTTCTGACCGTTTTTACTTTGACATTGAACTTCTTCTCCACTGCTTTGCGGATTTCGATCTTGTTGGCACGACGATCGACCTCAAAAGCATAACGACCGTGCAGCTCCTGATCCATGAGAACTTTTTCCGTGAGCAGCGGGCGTCTCAATATTTCTTCCGGATGCTTCATCCCAACACCTCTTCTAATCTGCTGATGGCACTTTTCTGAATGACGATGTGCTTATTCCTGACCAGGTCGTATGTCGAAGCAATATCCGCACGCTGAACCTGTACCAGGGGAATATTTCTGGCTGCACGTACGAGCGCCATATCATATTCTGCTGTCAGAAAGATGATACGCTCACCCTGAGGTGCCAGATTTTCCACGATTGAGACCATTTCAGTCGTCTTGCCATTTTCGAGCGAAAAATCCTCGACGACACGCAGACGATTTTCTTTCAAACGCGCTGTCAGTACCGAACGTCTGGCTGCTTTTTTGGCTTTTTTGTTGATCTTTTCGGAATAATCACGCGGTTCCGGGCCAAAAACGCGTCCACCACCAACCCAGAGAGGGGAGCGGGTGGTACCCGCACGGGCTGCACCGCGACCTTTTTGTTTCCAGGGTTTTTTACCGCCGCCTCTGACTTCACTGCGGGTCTTGCTCTTGTGCGTCCCCTGCCGGCGATTTGCCAGATGTGCTTTGACAGCGAGATAAACCGTGTGTTCTTTCAACGGTGCGTCGAAGATCTTTTCAGGCAGATCAACCTTGCTTCCGGTTGCTTCACCCTGGATGTTATATAAATCTGTCTTCATTTGTTCACTCACTTGGTAATATAGACAATACCATTCCGGGCGCCGGGTACAGCACCACGCACCATCAGAATATTGTTTTCTGGATCAACCTTGACGATTTCGAGATTGGTAACGGAGACGTTTTTATTACCGGTACGGCCTGCCATACGGGTGCCTTTCAGCACGCGCGAAGGATAAGAGCTCTGACCGATGGAACCAGGCGCACGCAGGCGGTCGCTCTGGCCGTGGGTCTTGGGGCCACCGCCAAAACCATGACGCTTGACCACACCCTGGAATCCTTTACCTTTGCTCTTGCCGGATACTTTGACATAGTCGCCGACTTCAAAGACATCGACGCGGAGCTCATCGCCGGGTTTTACAGAAGATAATTCTGGAAAATAGCGGAATTCTTTCAGATAGCGGAGGGGGCGAATGTTCAACTTCTTGAAGAGACCGAGCTTTGGCTTGTTCAACGCTTTTTCAGTTACTTCGCCATAGCCAAGTTGAACGGCTTCGTATCCATTCTTTTCGATGGATCGTACTGCTGTTACGTAGCATGGCCCTGCCTGGATCACCGTTACGGGAATAGCTTCGCCGTTCTCGGTAAACACACGGGTCATGCCGAGCTTTTTTCCTATAAGAGCACTCATTTTCTACCAAATATCTTGCTGTTTGTTAAGCAGAGGATTGCTGCTTTGCTATCCGGAACCGGATGCGCCGCACCATTGGTTTTACACACTCATCCTCAGACTTTGATTTCCACGTCAACTCCTGCCGGCAATTCGAGCTTCATCAGAGCATCAACTGTCTTCGGCGTCGAGTTCAAAATATCGATAAGACGTTTGTGAATACGCGTTTCAAACTGCTCACGGGATTTTTTATCCACATGAGGTGAACGCAAAACAGTGTAAACAGAGCGTTTCGTCGGCAGTGGAATCGGACCGGAAATCGCAGCACCGGTCGATTTTGCAGTATGGATGATTTTATCAGTTGACTTGTCGATCAGCCTGTAATCGTAGGCTTTGAGTTTGATTCTGATTTTTTGACCAACCACCAGAAATGCTCCAAATTTATCTGTCTTTTTACCTGCAACTGAGGCGCCGGGCATATACATGCCCGGCATCTCGGAATTTTATCTTTCCCGATCTGTTCACACATGGAAGACCGGGGTGCTGAAAAATCGTCTTCTACCTGGATTCTTCAGACGAAAGTTACTCGATGATTTCAGTTACAACACCAGCACCAACCGTACGGCCACCTTCGCGAATTGCAAAGCGCAATCCTTCTTCCATAGCGATCGGCGTGATCAGCTCGACAGAGATGGTAACGTTATCGCCAGGCATGACCATTTCGGTGCCTTCAGGCAACTGGGTTACACCGGTCACATCCGTGGTACGGAAGTAAAACTGCGGGCGGTAGCCATTGAAAAACGGAGTGTGACGGCCGCCTTCTTCTTTTTTCAGGATGTAAACCTCACCCTTGAATTTGGTGTGCGGAGTGATCGAACCCGGCTTGGCGATAACCATACCGCGCTCAATTTCGTTCTTGTCAACGCCGCGGAGCAGCAGACCAACGTTATCGCCAGCCTCGCCCTGATCCAGCAGCTTGCGGAACATTTCAACACCCGTACATACCGTCTTGCGGCTGACGCCAAGACCGACGATTTCGACTTCTTCACCCGGCTTGACAACACCGCGCTCGATACGGCCTGTAGCAACAGTACCACGACCCGTGATAGAGAAAACATCTTCCACAGGCATGATGAAGGGCTTGTCAACATCACGCTCAGGTGTCGGGATGTAGGTATCGACAGCTTCCATCAGCTCCAGGATGCACTTGGTTTTTTCCGGATCACCGGGGTTGCTCAGGGCTTCCAGAGCGCTACCGCGGATGATGGGAATATCATCACCGGGGAACTGATACTCATTCAGCAGTTCACGCAGTTCGAGTTCAACCAGCTCGAGGAGCTCTTCGTCATCGACCATATCCACTTTGTTCAGGAACACAACGATATAAGGAACACCTACCTGACGGGCGAGCAGGATGTGCTCACGTGTCTGCGGCATAGGACCGTCAGCAGCACTAACGACGAGAATGGCACCGTCCATCTGCGCTGCACCGGTGATCATGTTTTTGACATAGTCAGCGTGGCCCGGGCAGTCAACGTGAGCATAGTGGCGGTTAGCCGTCTGGTACTCTACGTGTGCTGTCGCGATGGTTATACCACGTGCACGCTCTTCTGGTGCGTTGTCGATTTTGTCAAAAGGAACAAAATCACTCAAACCTTCTTGTGCCAGAGTCTGGGTGATTGCCGCCGTCAGGGTCGTTTTGCCATGATCAACGTGACCGATGGTGCCGATGTTGACGTGAGGCTTGGTGCGCTCAAACTTTTGCTTTGCCATTTTATTGTGTCCTCCAGGTTTTTATAAGCTCAATGGACATTTATAATCTCGTTGAGACCTGTTTACCCGATTTATTCACACATCAGCGCATCGCGCAAGGAATTCGGGATTTTTGAAATGTTTTGTTCGGCTCTCTGTCTTGGTGTCGCTTTTAAGACAACTGCCGGAAAGATTTATGCACTCGTCAGCTTAACTGACTTGAACCCCTTTGATCTTATCCATAATCGTCTCGGCGATGGACTGGGGAACCGGATGATAATGAGAAAACTGCATGGTATAGATTGCACGCCCCTGAGTGATGCTGCGCAAGCGCGTCGCGTATCCGAACATTTCGGACAACGGCACCGAGGCTGCTACCACCTGCGCATCTTTTCTCGGAAACATACCACGGATGCGCCCGCGCCGGGAGTTCAGGTCGCCCATGACATCGCCCATATACTCCTCAGGAACCACAACCTCGACATCCATAATCGGTTCGAGAATCACCGGCTTGGCTTTTAATGCTGCATTTTTGAACGCCATCGATCCTGCAACCTTGAACGCCATCTCCGAAGAGTCAACGTCGTGGAATGAACCATCCAGCAGCGTTGCTTTGACGTCGATGACCGGAAAACCAGCCAGAACGCCGTTCAGCATCGCTTCTTTGATACCCTCTGCAACAGGATTGATGTATTCGCGCGGAATCACCCCGCCGACGATCTTGTTTTCGAAAACAAAACCCTGCCCCGGCTCCGAGGGCTCCAGCGTGATCACTG